>CALFCX010000061.1 GCA_937950635.1 uncultured bacterium | reverse complement strand
GATGTTACAAGTACCTATAAAGATGCAGAATTGATCCCATACAAAAAACTCATCAAAGCCGGATATGCCGATATGATAATGACTGCGCATGTAATGAACCGAAATGTCGATCCTTTGTATCCCGCAACATTGTCGCAGAAGTTCATAAATGGCATTCTCCGTAATGAGCTTGGGTTTAAAGGGATCGTGGTTTCCGACGATATGCAGATGGGGGCAATAACTGAAAATTACGGGTTCGAGGAAGCTGTTGTATTGGCCGTCAATGCCGGCTGCGACATGCTTGTGATCGGCAACAATGCCCAAGAATATGACCAGTCTGCGCCTTATAAGGCCGTTGACGCGATATTCAACGCGGTCAAGTCGGGCCGCATTCCCCCCGGAAGAATAGACGAGGCGTACGGACGTATTACAGCCTTATGTAAGAGATCTTAAAGAAAATCCCAAAGAAAACAAATGTCCCTGTCTCGTCATATATGCGGTTCCTGTATTAAGGCTATTCCTTTCGCAAAGTACTGGTTCCATGCATAAAAAGTTTCCTTCATCCGGGTTTGCCCACAGGACCATTTGGTCGGGATGTTCGGGAAGACCGAACAGTTCGTATCTTATCGTTTGAGATAAAGTGGGGTAAGATATGTCAAATACGCCTTTTCCGTCCAGCAGGCAATGTTTCTCAAGCGCTCCAAGAGTGTCGAACCATGTCTCACTTCTGCCAAGCTTTTTAGAGCCGGACCTTTCCCAATCGCTGCCCTCGAAAAATTCCAGGCCTTCAAGTCCGGGCACATTCATTCCGGGCAGCCATGTCAGATAGGTATGGATCGCAAGGTCTGTGACCATTTCTCCGATGCCACTTACATCGTAGCGGAATGTTCCGTCATTTTCTATTGCTGCCTTGGCGACCAGCCTTGCCTCGAAAGGGAAGCTTTTGTCCGGCCGGTGATCGTAGGCCATCATAGCCATATTTTCTTCCGATTCCGCCACTTTCCATTCTTCGGTCCTTGCCGGCCCGTGCATAGGGAGCGTCCTGATTTCGTGTCCGAGCCCGTAGTTTTCCAAAGAGTATTGTCCGTAAATCCCGCCTTCCGCATGGTTCCCGTTTTCATCTAGTTGTATGTCGCTTCCGTCGCCTTTTAAACTAAGTCTGCCGAAGTTAGGCCAGCATACATGTGTTGACCTCATCGGTTTTTCCGGGGTTGTGGCTAAAACACTGAACCCGCTTGCTTCTCCTCCTGGCCAGAATGCCAGAGGTCTGGCGCCCCGAGTGGCCAATAGCGCCTGTGCTCCGCATCTGGGATTGTTCAGCCTTAACGCATTAAATCCGTATCTTGACACCATTTGCACCGCCATTTGTTGTCTCCTTTTTAATGTTCCGATCTCATATCGATGCTTTTCCCGAGAAATTTCATTTTTTGTAAAAGCCTTGAAAAATGCAAGTTGTCGGCGTATCATTCCGATTAAGATATACAGCGGTGATTTATAGGTGAATTGCTCCGCTTTACAAATGTGCTAAAGAGCCCGGACAGGTAAGACCTGAGTCAAGCCAACCTCAAGGGTTGGCTTGATAGTTTTTACTGGCTATTCTGGTATAATCGTTTGTAACATATTAGTAGGAGGTATGGATGATGAAGATAAAGGATGTTTTTGGAGCCGCGGTCTTTATCCTAGTCTGTTTGTCCGCAGGCATTATAGGATCTTTTTATACTTATCCGGCTATCCCTGTTTGGTA
>CALFCX010000060.1 GCA_937950635.1 uncultured bacterium | reverse complement strand
AGCTGCATAAGCTCTATGCGCAATACGGCTTTGACAGGAACAAGGGGTACGGGACCGAAGAACATCTTAATGTCATAAGGAAGACCGGCTTAAGCCCCGCGCACAGGAAAAGTTTTGTAAAAAATATCTTGCGTTAGTCTTTCATTAGTGATACTATAATTACACCATGAAAGAGAATTTGAACATTCATCATGCAAAAAAAGAGGACTCTGCTCCGTTCTTTTCTATCACCAACGGTTTCATGATGCAGCTTGAAGAAGCCTTGAGGAACGGCGAAAAAATAGAGTTCGTTTCTTTCTCACAATGGCAAAAAAAACATAATTTGAACATCAAGGCTAACCGCAGCGAGTACCGCCCACTAGGTCACTGAACCGGCTGATAACTCTTTTCGTAATAAGGACGTATCTTGAACTCTATGCCGATCTTATCCGCGATCTCTCTGCACTTGTCTTTTTCGATAGAAGGCAGATCAACGACTGTTAACACTACTACGGGAATGTGCTTTTTTGCTTCTTCGGCGAATTTTTTTACCGCTTCGAACGCCCGTTTCCCGGAGACCGGTCTGCAAAGTTTTTCATAAGCGGCAGCGTCGTGTGCGTTCAGGCTTATGTATATCTCATCCACAAGTCCCGCAAGTTCCGGTAATATGTTCCTGCCGTGGAAAAGGTTCGCTTGGCCGTCGGTGTCTATCCTTATGACCGCTCCTTTTTCTTTTAAAGCTTTTGCGATCTCTTTTACAAGTCCAAGGCGTATTAGCGGTTCTCCGTAACCGCAAAAGACTATATGGCGGTATTTTTTAGGATCTCCGACTTCCTTTAATATATCTCCTGCCGAGGGTTCTTTGTCCAGCCACAGTCGGTGCTTATCTTCGAACAGCCTGGATTTGAACTTTATGCAGAAAACACAGGAATTATTGCAGCGATTTGTGATATTGAGATATAAATTGTCCTTTAGTTCGTAGTGATAAGCGTTCATGAGCTGATTATATCATGCAGACTTATAATTCTTTTCTTTTGGCCATGTCATTGAAAAGCCTTAGAACATCGTCATGGGATATTTTTTTCATGTCCAGTCTTTGCATCATCAACTTCCCGATGAAGTCCTGCAGGACCAAAGGATCCTTAACCAGTAATTTCTTAAAGTCTAAGAACATTGCCTGCCTGAGCTGAGAGAGATCGTTCCAGTGCGACCTGAGCACTTCATAATGGTGTGCGTATTTTTGTATCACTACGACGTTTTGGAATGTTTCGAAATTAATGCCTTTTATTTTTTCCATGTCGATCTTGATCTGGTCTCTGTCCATTATTGCTATGCCGGTCTTTATGAGATGGGCAGTTTCGCCCTTTGTCAGTTCTCCTTTTTTCTTCAGGATCTTGTCTGCTATAAAAGCGTCTTCGGGTATAAGCGCCTTTTCGGATGCCGTCAAAGGAATGCCCATGTAGAGCTTATATCTGCCCGTTTCCGCAGGGGTTATAAGATATTTCCCTTTCGGGTCCCGGACGAATTCATAACATTCTCGATACAGATCAAAATTAGGATTTGCCCGAACGCATTCCTCAAAAGTATCTTTAGGTGTTGACAGCATCTTTATGATGTCAGATACCAGCTGGCGCTGTTCGTACATTAGCTCGCCTGAAGTGTGTATAAGTTCCGGCCACATGGTCCTTTTGTTGGCGGAAGTTATTATGGAGTACTTCCCGAATTCATGGCTTGACCATTTTGCTTCGGCTATCACGCCTTTTTCATCGGTTAGGATATCATAGTATTTGAATTCTCTTTGTTCTTCGGGCCTTTCAAGGTCTTTTGCTATGGGCAATGGAAGGGGCTTTGCCGCTCCTTTTTCATTTTCGAACGTCCATTTTCCGCCGATCTTTCTGATCCGGCTTCCCATCGGTATGACAGTGGTATCTTTGTATATTCCCGAAACATAATTTTCGACTTTTTTGAACACATAGAACCTTCCGGGGGTGGTAGGATAGGCGATATTATCCGAAAAAATAGGATTATTATCGGCGGTCCTGTACTCGACCATCCGAATCCTTTCTTTTGATCCTCCAAGCACTCTGAGCTTGGCGAACGGATCTTTTTTCAAAAAGATGATCCAGTCTCCGGTAGCCGGATATACCTGCACATCTATGTCCCTCGGATCGCGGAACAGGTTTTTTATGTTTTCGACATCTTCTTCTGTATCCGCCATGCCGGCCAGGAACGGAGTTTTTTCGAGGATCATCGGTTCCGGTGAGGAGGAATACGTATTGACGTTTATTTTTGTGTTGACCGGCAATATGGAATAAAGCAAGTAAGCGTCCCGCGGGGAAACGTGCATGCATCCGTGGCTTTTATAAAGATTCCCGAGAATTTCATTCAGCAAAACCCCGAAATTGTAGTTGTTCAGGGCGTCCGTGCTGAATAGCGTGATATTTTCGGCCCCAGAGGTCTTCAGAAGGTCTATCGCGGATTCGTTTTCCCTTTTTGCGAAGAGAGATTCCTCTTTTTGTTCAAAAAAAGAAGATATCGAGCCCCTATAATACTTTTCTATGTCAGAGGAGCCGAACGTGTCGAATTCAAGCCTTCTGGTCATCATATCCTCGATAATATCTTTCTGATTTTCAGAGGAAAGGATGCCGGACCTTTTCATATCCTCTTTGAACGCGGCCCTTAATTTTCCCCAGAATTCCCGATCCTTTTTTATAAGCCCGTAGAAATTAGCGTACTTTTCGAAAACAAGGCTATTCATCTTTAAGTAAGCGTACAATCCGAGAGTTTGCTCCCTTGAGATCCATATCAAAGGCAGGTCCTTTGTTTTTACCCTTTTATATGCATCTATTATTCTCGGATTGAGATAGGAACGCTCGGTCGGGGTAAGAGCAAGCCCGTTGTAAATTTTGTAATAAGCAGCATTCTCGGGATCTATCCTGGGAGACATTTTTTTTCCTTTTGAATCGGTGAAATCATATAGTTCCTTATAAAAAGCAAAATTATCGTTTTTAGATATAAGCTCGTCAAAATCGTCGTTTCCTGGATAGGACAATATTTTTGCGAGATCTTCTATCAGGAGGCTCTGTTCAAAACAGAGTTCTCCTTCCGCATACGCCATTTCCGGATAGAATCTTTTTCCGTCATTTGTCCATAGCAGGACATATTTGCCGAAATCATGGCTGCCCCATTTCAGGGACCTTACATTTCCTTGAGGATCTTTCATTATGTTGAAGTAATTGTATGTCCGCAGGTTTTCCGGCAAAGAAAGGTCATATTCCACATTTGCCGGGACTTTGTATTGTTTCTGTCCTCTCTTGTAATACCATGATTTGCCGCGTTTGCTTATAGTTGCTCCGAAGGGGATCAGAGTATTGTCTCTGTATGTAAAGCTTATATAGTCTTTTACGGGAGCCAGAATAGAGTATGTCCCGGTGTCAGTCGGCCCGGCACTGATCGGATCCCATATTATCTGTCCGTTCTCCTGCAGATACATGGGAAGGCGTAAGCTGTTCTGCGGTCCGGCCAACATCCTTGTCTGGACAACAGGCTTGCCGTTCGCCACTATCACGAGCCGGTTCCAGGAAGGATATGCGATAATCTTTGTTTTGTTTTTACCGAAAAGCTGTCTGTAATATTTTATGTCGTCCTTTGACATTACTGAATTGTTGAAGAAAGGGACCTTTGCCAGGTCAAATTCGGGTTTTGTTCCGGAATAATCCCTTATTTCCAGAGGAATGCTTTTCGGAACGGTTTCGGTCAGCAGATATATGTCGGAAGGAGTGAAATGCAGGCATCCGTGGCTGTCGTAGAGATATCCGAGATATTTTTCGAACATAACCGCTAGATTAGACGAGTTGAGGATGCTAATACTTGAATAGTTCACTTCTGAGGCAAATATGGAAGCGCCGAAAAGCAACAGGACAGCTATTGATATAGAAAGTTTTTTCATCTGAATGTATCATAACCGTTATTTGATGATACGCGCAAGTGGTAAGATATACGGCCGATCCTTTAACAGAGCTCTTTCTTTATGAGCCCTTCGATCACCTGCGGATTGGCCCTGCCTTTGGTCTCTTTCATGGCCTGGCCGATCAGATGTTTTATGGCCGCTTCTTTTCCGTTCTTGTAGGCTTCAACGGATTGAGGGTTTGCCGCGACCACTTTTTTCGCGATCTCGACCAATGCGGCTTCATCGGATATCTGTGTCGCACCCATGGCTTCCACAAGCTCTTTTGCTTTCTTGCCTGTTTTCATCATCTCTCCGAGTATTTTTTTTGCGCTGTTACCGCTGACAGTGCTGTTCTTTACAAGAGTGATGAGCTCAGACAAAGCGGCGGCGGACAGTTTAGAGTCTTTTAATGAAAGATCGTTCGCATTAAGGTATGCGGAAACATCCCCGATGATCCAGTTTGCCGAAAGCTTGGGCTCGCCGCTTATCTTCGCCGTTTCTTCAAAGAAATCAGCGGTATGCCTGGACTCAATGAGCACGGTTATATCCTGACCCGGGATCCCGTATTGGGATAAAAACCTCTTGAATTTATCCATGGGAAGCTCTCCGGCTGAAGATCTGACCTCTTCGATAGTTTTCTCGTCTACATAAAGCGGCAAAAGATCTGGGTCCGGGAAGTACCTGTAATCGTGGGACCCTTCTTTGCTTCTCATCGGATGCACGCTGCTTGTTGCTTCGTCATATAGCAGCGTCTGCTGGAAAATTTTTCCGCCTTCGGACACGACTTCCTTTTGGCGGGTTTCTTCTTTTTCGAGCGCTTTTTGGACTGCCTTAAAGGAGTTCATGTTCTTTAGCTCGGTCTTTACTCCCAATTTTGTTTCTCCGGTTTCGCGGATAGAGATATTCGCGTCGCAGCGCATGCTGCCTTCTTCAAGCTTTGCGTCGCAGACTTCAAGGTATCTTAATATATGGGCAAGCTCTTCCATGAATATCCGTGCTTCTTCCGGTGTTCTGATATCCGGTTCGCTTACGATCTCCATAAGAGGGGTTCCTGTCCTGTTAAGGTCTACCAGCGAATAATCCGCGCCTTTTATTCCGGCGCTTCCTTTATGCACAAGCTTGCCGGCGTCTTCTTCCAGATGTACCCTCGTTATTCCGATTTTTCTTATTTGTCCGCCGACCTCTATTTCCAGATACCCGTGTTCCGCGAGCGGCATCTCGAATTGTGAGATCTGATAATCTTTGGGAAGATCGGGATAAAAGTAGTTTTTCCTGGCAAAAACGCTCTCATTGTTTATTTTACAGTTCAGAGCAAGAGCTGTTTTTACCGCCAATCTTATGGCTTTTTCGTTTATCACCGGCAAAGAACCCGGCTGTCCGGTGCATACCGGGCAGATATTGGAATTCGGATCGTTCCCGAATTTTGTCGGGCAGCTGCAGAACATCTTGGACTCCGTCTGGAGCTGCGCGTGCGTTTCAAGACCTATTACCGTCTCAAAGTTCATAGTGCCGGTTTCCTTTTGTCCCACCGGGTTTCCTGCTCGTACGAGAAAGCTACCCTGAAAAGAGTTTCTTCATCAAAAGCTTTTCCCATTATCTGAAGGCCCACAGGCAGGTCGTTGTCAAAACCGCACGGAATTGAAATTGCAGGAATGCCCGCAAGGTTTATCGGAATGGTTGCTATGTCCGAAAGATACATAGAAAGCGGATCCGATACTTTTTCTCCTACCTTAAATGCGGGAGAAGGACATGTCGGGCTCATTACGACGTCGAAATCTTTGAACGTGTTGTCAAAATCCTGTTTTATCAAGGTCCTGACCTTTTGGGCCTTCAGGTAGTACGCGTCATAGTATCCTGAGCTGAGTGCGTATGTTCCGATTATGATCCTTCTTTTTACTTCGGGACCAAAACCTTCTTTTCTGGTGTTGAGATACATGTCCATAAGGTCGTTTTGCTTATCGCTCCTGTGTCCGTAGTGGACACCGTCGTATCTTGAAAGGTTTGACGAGGCCTCGGCGGGTGCGATTATATAATATGTGGCAAGCGCGAACTTCAAAGAGGGGAGAGATATCTCTTTAAATGTAGCTCCCATCTTTTCATAGATTTTCAACGCTTCGAGTATGGCTTTTTTCGTGTTTTCTTCTATTCCTTCGCCCATTAATTCTTTTGGTACGGCTATTTTCAGGCCTTTTACATCTTTTATGAGAGCTTTTCTGTAATCGGGAGTTGCAACATCGGCTGATGTCGAGTCTCTTCGGTCGTATTTTGCTATTACGTTCATTAGCAAAGCGGCATCGGTTACATCCTTTGTGAGCGGCCCGATCTGATCCAAAGAAGATGCGAACGCCACCAATCCGTAACGCGAAACCCTGCCGTACGTCGGTTTTAGCCCGACTACTCCGCAGAAAGAAGCCGGTTGTCTTATCGATCCGCCGGTATCAGAACCAAGGGCCAGAGGCGCTTCGTCAGCAGCAACCGCTGCGGCAGATCCTCCGGAAGAACCGCCCGGAACTCTTTGGATATCCCACGGGTTCTTTGTTGTTTTGAAAGCCGAATTTTCGGTAGAAGATCCCATGGCGAACTCGTCAAGGTTGGTTTTGCCTATAGGGATCATCCCTTCGCTTTGTAAAAGTTCGACTACGGTTGCGTTATAGGGCGGGACAAAGTTTTCAAGTATCTTTGAAGAACAGGTTGTTTTTGTTCCTTCAGTGCAGATATTATCTTTTATTGCGATAGGAATACCGGAAAGCCCTCCGCTGAAGCCTTTATTATCAAGTTCTTTCGCTTTTTTAATGGCCGCTTCTTTTGTAAGACAGTTGAACGCGTCTATTTTGCTTTCAACCGAGTCGATCCTGTTATAGACATCGTTTATAAGCTCAACGCAGCTGATATCTTTTGATTTTAGTTTGTCAGACAGCTCGTGCGCCGTTAATTTGTGAAGGCTCATTGTTCGTCGTCTCCCATTATTTTGGGGACTTTGAACATGTTGTCTTCCTGCGCGGGAGCATTGCCGATTATCTTCTCTATTCCGTCGAATTTAACGGTCTTATCCTGTCTCATCGGGGTCGTTTTTTGTTTTCCTGCCGAAAGACGGGTGCTGGCCGTAGGGGAGATATTCTTGGTATCTACGGAGTTGATCACATCCACATAGCCGAGTATGTCGTTCAATTGCTTGGCATAAAGGCCTTTTTCTTCTTCCGACAAACCTAAACGGGCGAGTTTCGCGGTATATTCGACGGTTTCTTTCGAGATGGACATTGTATATGTATTATACAATATAACCCTCACCCTTTCCCTCTCCCTTAACAGGGAGAGGGTTATGTAATCGATAATTCGTCCAGATGCGATAGTGTGTGCTCTCCCTGTCAAGGGAGAGCTGGCCGAAGGCCTGAGAGGGTTAATCTACCCGACCCTCGCCGTCGACTCGATCCCCAGAGAATAATCCGCGGTCATGCCTTTTTGATATCGGAAATATCCCGCGCAGCCGATCATGGCGGCATTGTCGGTGCAGAGTTCTAAAGGCGGGACAATACACTTCATTTCTTTGTTGTTGCAGGCCGCTTTCATATCAGCCCTTAATTTACTGTTCGCGGCGACTCCTCCGCCTATGGCCACGGTCTTCATGCCATACTCTTCGGCGGCTTTGACGGTCTTTTCTACTAGCGTATCTACAACGGCTTTTTGGAATGAAGCAGCGATATCCTTTTTTGGGACGTCTTTTTCTTTGCCTTGTTCTATCTTTTTGGCAAGATATACTACGGCTGTCTTTATCCCGCTGAAGCTGAAATCGTATTTGTATTCATCTTCAAGCATCGGTCTCGTAAAATTTACCGCGTTCTCATTGCCTTCTTTGGAAAGCCTGTCGATTATTGGGCCTCCGGGATATCCGAGCCCGAGAAATCTGGCCACTTTGTCGTAGGCTTCGCCTGCAGCATCGTCCCGCGTCCGGCCCAGTGTCTCAAATTCCATATGCCCGGTAACTTTGACGATCTGCGTATGGCCGCCGGATACTATCAGGCATATAAAAGGAAATCTTAATTTAGGTTCAAGCAGTAAATTAGCATAAATATGTCCTTCAAGATGGTTTACTCCGATGAGTGGTTTCTTTAACGCAAATGAAATGGCTTTTGCCGCGGACAAGCCTACTATAAGAGATCCCGGAAGACCGGGCCCGAACGTCACGGCTATCGCATCCAGATCTTTGAAAGCCGTCTTTGCACGGTCCATGGCCTCTCTTATGACTGGGCTTATAGCCTCTATATGTTTTCTTGATGCGATCTCGGGAACTATACCGCCGTATTTGGCGTGAAAGTCGTTCTGTGAGGAGATAACACTTGATAAGACTTCCGTGCCGTCCTTTACGACGGCAGCAGAAGTCTCATCGCACGATGTCTCTATCGCGAGTATGCGCACACACTCATTTTATCAGGTTGTCCGGTCTATTTGAGCATGCCGCTTACGTCAACTATTCCCGACCTTGTCGGATCTATGGACAGATATTTTTTTGGCGCGCCGGCTTTCAGGTCGAACTTTTTCAGGTCGACCGCTTTCCATGCCGTATTATCATAGGTCTTGAAATACAATACCTTATTGGTCATGTCCTTGGTTATTACCCATTGTGCGTAACCGTACATGGTGATGAAAGGCGCCGGGTTTTCTTTTATTACGCCTTTGGGAATGTCCACAATGTTCAGCAGATGTTCCGACAGGTTGACCGCTTCTTCGGCATTCTTAGGTTCAAGTGCCGCATTTTTTGCTATTGCAAGCCTGACGAACCGCGATGGGGGGGTCCAGTCGCCGGGGAGCCCCAGCATTCCGCTGCCCACGCCGGTCGGTTCGATCTTTACTCCATTGACATCCTTCGGCTTTTTGTCATTGTGATCCAGATTTATATAGTTCTTCATATTTGTCATCTGCCAATCGAAACTGGGCCTGTTGGTCATTACGCCCATAGGGTTGTCATAAAGGTTGGTTTTGCCGTCGATGAACTCGATGACTATGCTTTTCCCGGAATTATCGGCTATCGCGACATGGAGTCCCATGCCTTTAAGCTTTTTTATATTGCTGTCGGACACATATACCCCGGCCATAGCGGCTTTTATTTCGTCAACGGTAGAAAAATTGCCCATGATCCAGGAGCCGAAATTTTCCAGGTTAATGAATTTTCCGGGAACCGCCGGCTGGTATTGCGCGCCGGTATACATAAGCCCGCTGAATGAGAGGCCTTTCTCGTTGAAGCCGTCCACGAATGCGTCCTTGATCTCAAAACCGTTGATCCCCAGGAACCCGTATTTTGTCGTGAAGTTGATCCCTGGATCGCCTTTTGAGTCTTTGTTCTCAAAACGTGTTCCTGCCGGGACTATTACTATCTCGGATTTGAGGTCCACAGGGAATTCCATTGACCGGCCGTTGACAACAGAGTTGTCTTTGGCCTTCAGTATGAAATTACTGCAGGCAAACACGGAAGAGGGGAATATCAGACATACTGCAACCGCAAATGCAACGATCTTTTTCATCACAAATACCTCCTATTTTATCTGGGCAACAGCAGTGTTACAGTGAACCTTGTGCTCCATTTTGATATGTTGGTCGGCGACTCAAGATTGTACATGCCAACCAGCCCAAAGCTTGTATAATGCCCGAACAGAGGGATGATCTGGCTGACGCCGGCTTCAAGCGGTACTGTCCAGGTTTTTTCCGGCCATAAATAAGAGATCTCAGACTGAAGAGAGAATGTCGTGCCCGTTTTGTTGGAATGAGAGACGAACGGCTGCAGATACGAAAGGTTTATGTCGCTGCGGGCCGAATTTCCGGCAAAGGACCAGACCTGGTTGAACAACGTCCCAAAGGTCCAGGGACCGTTTTGTTTAAGAACACACACGCTGGGGCCTGCTCCCCATTTTTCCGTTCCGAGCGCGGCTTCAGCGGCTGTGGGCAGGAGCAAGACGGTGCCGGCGCCCCATATCAGGTCCCCCTGCTTAAAATTCTGCGGGGTAAGGAAAAGTTCCAGTTGCGTATCGCTTATTCCGCTTTGTGCGGATGAACCGTAGATATTTTGCTGGTTTATGTAGGTAACGATAGGTCTTGCGACAACATTCCAGTCTTTATTGAACGAAAATGGGACCACGGGCTGGAATCTCAGAGTATAGCGGGATCCGTTCCCAGCAGCCCCAAGTCCGGTGTCGAAATTATTCTGGAACGGCACGCTGATCAGGTTGGCCACAGGATTGGCAAGCTGTTTGGCGAGCTGTTCGCTTTTTTGGTCGGCGCCGGCGGGATCTGAGAGATGGAACAGAAGGACCGAAAAAAGAAAGAGGCGGCAAGCACGGGAAAAGAATTTTTTCTGCATTTTTCCCTCCTTTGCCATGATGATACAGCGATGAAAGAAAAAAATCAAGAAAAAAGTTGAAAAACCGCTCAAATATGTTATTCTGTAGCCATAAAAACTCAGATAAGGAGGGATTTCGATGAAAGAATGCGGCGGAATTTATGGGTTGGCGTTCATAGGAGCTCTGGTTTACTATATCCAGCATTCGACTTCGTTCTGGAACGGGTGTTTGGGGATACTGAAAGCCATTGTTTGGCCGGCGATGCTTATGTACAAAGTGCTCGAAATGCTGGCGATGTAGGGAGCGATTTAGCTGATTCCTCATTTTTCCTGATGGGACGATAATGGCGGGAGATGATTGCGATTGGCTAGAATTTTAATTTCCTATTGAAGGCCTTAGAGGATACTTTGACAGATCTTTATCGATCTCCTCCGCGGCCAATTCAACTTCGCTTTGCCAAACCAGCTGATATGCCGCAAGAAGAATGAACCCTATTGCGTTGAGATTTGCGTAGAATCTTTCACCTTCGGAAAAGCCCGTGGAATTCCCTGCTATCAGCGCGGAGCTTAATCCCGATATTAGATATATGGCCGCGGAAGTTCGCCTTGACCAGAGGCTGGTACGGGCTTTTGATTTGATACTATAATACGCCAGAGCTTCTCTGGCATAACCTTCATCATCGAGATCGTTCAAAAGCTTCAGGTCCGATCTGTAATTGTTCGGGCTTATAAGGTTTATCCATGCCGTAGCCAACAGAGAAGATCCGGAGAATATATTGCTCATATGATAGGCGTCCGTCCCTTTGTCTATATTGTTAAGGACTATCCAGGCGCCTGCCAGCCCGAAAGCCGTTGCTTCAAGCGGTTTGGTCCTTTCGTAATTTTCGGTGATGAGCTTAAGCCTGGTCGATGGTAAAGGGTCCAGCTGCATGAGGCGGTTTTTGTCTATCGCGTAAGAGGAAGATGATGCCAAACACAGCAAAAATACGATCACCAAAGTTTTTTGTGCCATTTTCCGGAATAATACCATTGCGATTATGATTGTGCAAATCGACTTTTTGCCATATAATCACAAGAAAGGAGATTCCAAATTGAGAAAAATCACCGGCTTGATAGTAGTCCTGATTTTAGCGTCCGCTGCCTTATATGCAGGTTTTAATAAATACGCGTTTTCCGATAAAGACCTCAAGTTGTTCACTAACGGTTCTATATATGTAAATGCCGACAAAAAAGTCGACAATCTGCTTGTCAGGAACGGGGTCGTTGCAGGTTTTAATGTGGACCCTGCCAAGTATCCCAAAGCCGAAGTAATAGACTTAAAAGGAGCCGCCGCGTACCCCGGCTTTTGCGACAGCCACGTGCACCTGGCTGAAACCGGATATTTTTTCCATGCGGGCGTCAACCTTATGGGATGCACAAGCGTTGACGATATCGTATCAGTGCTCGAAAAAAAACTGAAAGACCTGCCAGCCAACGGGGCTATTCTGGGCGGAGGATTTTCGCTGCGCGATTACGATAAATGGACCCTTGCAGATCTTGAGAAGATAGACAAAGTTACCGGCAGCCGCCCGGCGATCCTTTTCGACAAGCTTGGTCATAATGCCGTTATAAACAGCGCGACAATAAAGCTTGCCGGGATGACCGCGGACACAAAGATACCTCTCGGCGGCAAAATGGGCGTGGAGAACGGCAGGCCGACGGGGATGCTGAGGGAATCGGCAATGATCTTGCCTTATAGCGCGGTCAGCGTTCTTTTTGACCGCGCCCAGATGAAAGAAGGAACAAGGCTCTTGGCGAAAGGCTGGGCATCGATCGGATATACGGCGATCGTGGACCTGATGGGAGGGCCGGGCGCTCGTTTTCACTATCCTGAAGTCTTTTTTGACTTGGAAAAAGAAGGGAAACTGCCTCTCCGTGTTAATTATTGCTATACGATATTCAATTTGAACGATGTTGACCGCGCTGCGGAGTATAGAGGACGCAGTACGGAGCTGGTGCGCTTTTTGGGATGCAAGATATTCGTTGACGGGGCTTTTGCAGGAGGGCAGGCGTGGACAAGCTGGACTAATAAGCTCGGCAACCATGGCCTTCAGGAAATATACACGGACGATATAGGCGGCCCGGAGCTTAATCTGAACCGCATTGTTGCAAAAGTTGAAGAGTACGGGATGAATATGCATTATCATGTTCAGGGAGATAGGGCTATACAGGCAGTGCTTGACGCTCTGGACAAAGTGCGCGCCGAAAAAGGGAAGATAAAAGGGATCCATACATTGATACATCTTGCTTTTCCGACGGATGAGCAGCTGGATAAGATCAAAAGCTTTAACGGCAAGGTGGTAACTACTGTTCAGCCCGCTTTTTGGCCCGTGGAAGATGATACCGAATACTATTACGGGGAAATGGCCTTAAAGGCATATCCGATAAAAAGGATGATAGACAAAGGGATATCGGTCGGGATAAGCACCGATTTCAGCGTTTCCCCACCGGAATATACCCCTGCTATGGTCATCATGGGCGTAAGTGTTACAGGCGGCGGCATGCCAAAAGTACATGAACCCCTGACTATCGCCGATGTTATTACCGGATTAAGCGTTGGCAGTGCAAAAACTACAGGAAAGAACGATACCGGAACGCTGGATATAGGCAAAAAGGCGGATATAGTGGTTTATGATAAGGATCTTTATTGCGTTAAACTCCAAGAGTTCAGCGCGACCTATCCTTCACTGGTGGCCACATACGTGGGCGGAGTCAATATGTACAGGAAAAATGATTGAGCCACCTCGGTACCGCCAGGATGTTATAATTATATGACCTTGGCAAAACCTCGGACAAAGAAGAAAAAAGGCCTTTTGGTAGTGATCTCCGGGCCTTCGGGCGTCGGAAAAAGCACTGTTGTGCGCCAGCTTCTTAGAATGAATCCTTCGTTCAAACTTTCAATTTCCGCGACCACAAGGAAACCCCGCCCTAACGAGAAGAACGGCAAGGACTACCATTTTATGTCAGAGAAAGACTTCTATGAGAAAATAAAAGCCAGGGAATTCCTTGAATGGGCTACAGTGCACGGGGCTTATTACGGAACACCGCTGAAATACTCTAAAGACCGTCTTTCTAAAGGGGATACGGTCATACTTGAAGTCGATGTCCAGGGAGCGGCAAGCATAAAAGAGGCCATATCAAAGAACGCCATAGATTCTTCCAATGCGGTATTCATTTTTTTGATCCCTCCTTCCGTGGATATACTCGCTTTCCGGTTAAAAAGGCGTAAAACCGAGAAAAAGGAAGAGATGAACTTCAGGCTGAGGAACGCTATAGCCGAACTTCAGGTCATGGAAAAGTATGATTACATAGTTGTTAACGATAAGGTGGAGTCCGCGGCGGACAAAATTGGTGCTATAATAAAGGTAGAAAAGGAAAGGACATTTCTAAATTGACAACCCCGACAATAGATGATCTTCTAAACAGGATAAACAACAGGTTCCTTCTGGCCAATGTCGTTGCCGACAGGGCAAAAGCCATTACCGAAGGATCTTTGCCGTATATAGAGGATGCCAATGTGGCCAATCCTATAGAGACAGCCATGGAAGAGCTCAGGGAAGGCAGGATAGGCTTCAAGATACTCGAGGCTCCTTCCAAAAAATCCGAAAAAGCCTCCGAGATAAAGGATTTCTGGGGTCCCAGAGAAGTAAATCTCGAAAAAGAAGACAAGAAAAAGTCCAAGAAAACGAAGACCTCCAGCAAAAAAAAGTAACGGTGCTCCATGGACAGCAGACCGACCCTCCGCAACAAAAAAATAATCCTTGGCGTGACGGGGTGCATTGCCGCGTATAAAAGCGTTGAACTCCTCAGGACTTTAAAGAAAAAAGGAGCCGATGTATGGGTCGTAATGACCGACTCGGCCACGAAGTTCGTTACCCCTCTTACGTTCAGGACCCTTTCCGGGAACCCTTGCATAACCGAGATGTTCGACAGGTCGATCGAGAGCATGCCTTTGCCACATATCTCACTTTCTGAAGGGGCAGACCTGGTACTTGTAGCCCCGGCGACCGCAAATATTATCGCAAAAGCCGCGAACGGCATAGCCGATGATGTTCTTTCCACCCTGCTTCTGTCCAGCAATGCGAAAAAAATATTCGCCCCGGGCATGAACACTAAGATGTGGGAAAGCTATTCGGTTAATGAGAACATAAAAAAACTGAAAGCTCTCGGGATATCTATCGTGGAACCGGTATCCGGAGAGCTTGCCTGCGGGACCCTGGGCAAGGGGAAAATGGCTGATATCGATAAAATAGCCGCGAAAGTTGAGGCCCTGATAGGGATACCCCAGGACCTTGCCGGGAAAAAAATACTGGTCACCGCCGGAGGCACCAGAGAATTCGTGGATCCCGTACGTTTTATAGGTAACAGGTCTTCCGGGAAGATGGGCTATGAAACCGCCAGAGCGGCTCATGAAAGAGGCGCTGTTGTAACATTGATATCGGCCAACTCTTTTCTCAATGCCCCGGAGGGGGTCAAGGTTGAATACGTTGAAAATTCCGATGGAATGGGTAAGGCCGTGAAGAAGAATCTCTCCGACAACGATGCTCTTATTATGGCTGCAGCCGTGTCAGATTACCGCCCGCGGGATCCCATGAGCTCAAAAATGAAAAAGTCTGCCAAAGAGAGAGATCTTGCCATGGTGCCTACGGAGGATATACTCTCTTCCATTGGAAAAGCCTCTAAGGGCAAACTTATCGCCGGTTTTTGCGTAGAAAGCGAAGACCTTATAAAGAGCGCCCGCAAAAAAATGGCGGATAAAAAGCTTGATCTGATAGTAGCCAACGGGGTAGAAGCTTTTGATAACGACAATTCGGAAGTTTCAATACTTCTCAAGAACGGGAGAGAGGAGAAACTCCCGAAACAAAGCAAATACGCTACAGCCAACCGGATCCTGGACCTGCTTTTTAATGCTGTTTGAAAAGGCCGTGCCTATGTATGCCCATGTTGTACTTTCTGCTGCTTCCTCTTTTTTTGACAAGCCGTTCGTTTATAATATCCCGCCGGAATTTTTAAATTCTGCCAAGATAGGGATGCAGGTAAAAGTACCGTTCGGCAAAAGAACGGCCATAGGATACATAATAGATGTTTCTGAGCGGGCGCCTGAAGGGATAAAAGGGATAAAGGATATAAAAGAAATAAGAGGGAATTTGCCTTTTTTCTCTGAACAGAATGCGAGAGCGGTTGCTTGGCTTTCAAAATATTATGTTTCTTTCCTCGGGTCGGCGCTAAAGACCGTTCTTCCTCCGGGCATCTCAAACTTTGAGCGTCAAAAAGGAAAAAAAAGGCTGACGCTGGCCGGTCCTGTACAAACGTCAGTAAATATTAAGGATGCCGAAGCCCCTAAAGAACTGACCGCAAGATTGCTCGATCTTATCCGCGAAAACGCGCCTGCAGCGCTAGTGTTGAAGGATGGGGCATCCTCAGACGATATATATCTGGACCTGGCAAAGCATCTGCTTTCCAAGAATAAGGGGCTTATACTCCTTTATCCTGATGCGGAGTATCTTATTCCCGCCATAAAGTTGTTCAAAGATAGTCTAGGGACCGCTGTTGGAGTTTTGCACAGTTCTATGCCGGAAAAAGACAGGCTCGGGGAATGGCTGCGCGTATATTCGGGTGAAGCAAGAATTGTTCTCGGCACGCGCTCCGCTCTGTTCGCGCCGGTAAAAGATCCAGGGATGATCATAGTGGACCGAGAAGAAGGATATGCCTACAAACAGGAGACCAGCCCTAAATACAATGCCCGGGAAGCCGCTCTTTTTGTGGGGAAAAACTTCGGCATCCCGGTGGTCTTTGTTTCATCCTGTCCTACTCCGGAAACTTATCACAGGGCCGGGTCCGGGGAGTTCAAAATGTTGGTTGAAAAAACCATCCCTCGGGAGAACGGGACCCTTCCGGATATAGTGGACATGAATAACGAAAAAAGACCTTATGCAGGTATTTTCAGCCGCCAGCTTATGGACGATCTTGAGGATATATTGCCGAAAAAAGGCAAAGCGCTGCTTATAGCCGGAAGGAAAGGCCATTCCACTTTTTTATATTGCGCTGACTGCGGCATTCCCGTGACTTGTCCGAACTGTTCTATTCCGTTGGTCTATTCTATGGATGATAAAAAGGTGTCGTGCGGGAAATGCGGTTTTTCGGCCGGAACATCGATAGTATGCTCTAATTGTCTGGGTAACAGGATACGATATGCCGGTTCCGGGACGCAAAAAATAGAGTCCGAGATAAAAAAACGTTTCCCGTTCGTTGATACTTTGAGGATAGACAGGGATTCAGTGACCAAAGGAGAGATAAGTTCGACGGTAAAGAGAGGTTTTTCCGAAAGAAACGCTGGCGTTCTGATCGGGACGCGTTTGGCTTCCAAAGCGGCGGAGATGATGGATTTTGATCTTATAGCCGTGCTTTCTGCAGATAGTGCGCTGCGAAGCGGGGAGTTCCGGTCGGCGGAAGAGACTTTCAGGCTTTTATCGGATCTTTCTTTTTCCCGCTGCGGGAAAATAATTGTACAAACTTATAATCCGGGCCATTATGCTTTCAAATACGGAGCAGCCCTTGATCATGAAGGTTTTTACGAGAAAGAGCTTGCACAAAGGAGAGAATCAAAAGACCCGCCTTTCGGGAACTTGATAAGAGTTGCGGTATCCGGACGCGATCATTCCGCCTCGGAGAGCCTGGCGGAGATGATATCCCAGCGTCTCAGGGGATTTCCGGACGTGAAGGTCCTGGGTCCTGCGCAGGGGATCGATGCCAAAGTCCGTGGCATGAACAGATGGCATATATTGATAAAAGGCGATGATTTGGATATCATAAAGGCAGAATTAAGCGGCATCATCAAAGGGCAAAAAGACCGTAGAGCGGTCATTTCCGTAGATGTGGATCCGATAGAATAGGGGATAAAATGGCATTATTGAAAATATGCGTCCAGGGCAATCCGGTGTTGAAAAAAAAAGCGCGATCAGTCAAAAAAATAACTTCCCAGCATTTAAAACTTATGGAAGATATGCTTGAGACGATGATCGCTGCTCCCGGCGTGGGGATCGCCGCCCCTCAGGTCGGGATCTCCGAGAGGATAATAGTGGTAAAGGCCGATGATGTTGTCTACTGCCTTGTAAACCCCAAAATAACCAAGAAATCCGGGAAAGCGGTATGTTATGAAGGGTGTTTAAGCGTCCCGGGGGTGGAAGCCCCGGTCGAACGCTATGCGAAGGTCAGCGTCCATGCACTGGATAAAACGGGAAAACCCGTTACCGTGAACGCTGAGGGTTTGCTTGCAGTCGTATTCCAGCATGAGATCGACCATCTGGACGGAGTGTTGTTCGTCGAAAAAGTACAAGACCCGTCGGAGATACGCATAAAGTCAAAAGAAGACCATAACCTATGAAGATCGTCTTTATGGGAACGCCTGAAGGCGCCGCTTTGCTGCTTGAAAAGCTTGCCGGGCCTCACAGTATATCAGCCGTTATCACAAGACCGGACAAACCCAAAGGCAGGGGATTAAAGGTCTATATGAGCCCTGTGGCTGAAAGAGCCGAACGGCTCGGGATACAGGCACTAAAACCTTCAAATATCAATGATCCTCAGATCATTGCCAATATCAAAGAGATTGCTCCTGATATCATAATAGTTGCGGCTTACGGCCGTATCCTCTCAAAAGAACTGCTCAATATGCCCAAATATGGTTGTGTTAATGTGCATCTATCTCTCTTGCCGAAATACCGCGGGGCCAGCCCGGTTCAATCGGCTTTGTTGAACGGGGATACAGAAACGGGAATAACCGTTATGCTTATGAACGAACGGCTTGATGAAGGGGATATTCTGTTGAGTGAGACTGTTCGGATCAAAGAGAATGAGACTGCAGGGGAACTGACCGAAAGATTGTTCATTGTAGGAGGGGATCTGTTGTTAAGGACATTGCCAGGAATAGAGTCAGGATCCTTAAAGCCGGTGCCGCAGGATAATAGCAGAGCTACATATTGCAAGCCCATAAAAAAAACCGACGGATTGATCGACATTAATACGGACAGCAATGATCTTTTAAACAAGATCCGGGCTTTCAGCCCTTGGCCCGGAGCTTACTGGATGTTTAGGGGGAAGAGAATAAAGATATTGTCCGCAAAACCACATGCCGATACCTTTGGGCCTGCAGAACCCGGTACAGCGGTCGGCCATATAAAAAATGAAGGCCTCGCTGTCAGGGCCAAGAACGGGGTCATTCTGATAAAAGAGGTCCAGCCCGAGAATTCAAAAAAAATGTCCGCGGAAGAGTTCGTTAACGGTTACAGGATAAAGATAGGGGAGAAGATCTTTTAAAGGAGGGAAGACAATGAGAAAAAAGACTTTTTTTCTTGTAGTTATTTTTGTATTGGTCGTGTTCGCGTTCTTTTATGTCTTTCGTCCGTCAGAGAGTCCCGAAAGGACCGCGCGGACATTCACCTCTAATCTCTTTAAAGCAGCTCCGCCTTCTCTGGACAGGTCTGCGATAAAGGGAATAGTTGATAGCCTCAGCGAAAAAGCCAAAGAAGGCATAAAAAATTTGACCGATATAGCTTATTTTGCCCAGGTTCAGGACCTCCCGGACAGGGGGTATGAAGTGGTTTCAATATATACGAACAAAGACAGGGCTATGGTTAAAATGAAATGGATATATTCGGAAAAGCCGGTATTAAAAGATTTTTATATGGTCTTTGAGAACGGCAAATGGAAAATAGACAGGATCAGAACATCAAAGATCTGAATTCTCTCTGTTCCTTATGATTATAGCGTTGCTTACCGGCCTTTGGCCTCCGAACAGAGTTTTTCCCCGGACTACCATTCCGGATGAACCTCCTCCGTCAAGGTTCATGGCGTCGTAAGCTCCAAGATCGATCATAAGCCTGGCCAGCTCATTAAGGGTCGCTTTTTCCGCGGTCAGCAGGATAAGGTACCCCTGTTTTGTTATGCCTGCCGCTGTGCGGTCGGCCCGACTTCTGGCGACATCCGCCCTGAAATTCTCTTCTTTGGATGTTACACA
>CALFCX010000059.1 GCA_937950635.1 uncultured bacterium | reverse complement strand
AGAACAGGCGGTAATTCCTGTACTTAAGGGCCCTGAATATGTTCTTTATGGCGAGCAGCAATGTACTTACATTATATAATGTTCGGATAGCATTATTGTCGCGGGATCAGGGGATCCGGAAAAAAGTTTTTTTATTCCGGCAGCTCTTCCACTACTCTGAAGCCTATATCATCGGCTCTTCTCGTTTGACAGTATTCTGCCCGATAAGAGCTGCGCATGGTACCAAATCCGGTATATCTCCAAGAGCCGCCGCGAAGTATCTTTACATCTCTGTCGGAATCAGTCTTTACAGTGCCGACCGGGTCCTGGGTTTTTTCCGGATCATAATTATAAGCGGATTCTAATGTCCACTCAAGGACGTTGCCGCACATGTCCATCACACCGAACGGGCTTTTATTTTCTGATCTTGATCCGACCTGTTCCAAAGCGTTCCCGCCGAACACGGCATTTTCGGCAACAGGATCATTTCCCCACGGGTAAACAAAATTCCTGCACCCGCGCGCGGCATATTCCCACTCGGCTTCGGTAGGAAGACGGAATTTCCGGCCTTCACCGTTGGCTTTTGTCAGCCATTCGCAGTAGCTCATTGCTTCTTCCCAGTTGACTCTTACTACGGGGAATCTGTCTTTGCCCGGATCTTTGAGCTGTTCGGGAAGATTCTTTTCGGAACCGGAAAATTTGAACGCCCTGAACTCTTCCACGGTCACGGGATATTTGCCTATAGCGTAAGGTTTGGTCATGGATACGGTCCTGACAGGCATCTCATCCGCGGCCATGAGGCTGCCCATTTCGAATGTGCCCGGGCAGATGTGTATCACTTCAGGGATTATTAAAGCTATCCTTGAAGCAAAATCCGAAAGCATGGACACTTCAATAGTCTGAGGGGTCCTCATGCCTTCAAATGTTTTTATGGAATGCGGTGTCTGGTCTGTTTTTCTGGTAAGGTCTCTCCGCCCGCTTTGCATCCTTTGTGTGATTATTTGCCCCATTCTTGCCGCCGAAAGATAGCCGTCAGATGCTCTGAACCTGATCCCTGTCACTTGTAAACCAGCCATAAAAGTCCTCCTTGGGGACGGATTAATCGGACAGTGTATTATCGTTAGTATTGCCGAAAAATTTCAGGATGTAACAATCGTGCGAATATCAGATGATTATCAACACGGTTCCGGATATCACAAGCAAAGCTCCGAGCGCGGTCTTGAGAGTGAGGGCTTCTTTGAGGAATATCACGGCAAGTATCACGGCTATTGCCACGCTCAATTTGTCTATCGGGGCCACTTTGCACACATCGCCAAGCTGCAAAGCTTTGAAATAAAATATCCACGAAAACCCGGTCGCCGCTCCGGAAAGACAGAGGAATATCAGATTGGTCCTTGTCAGTGCGGACATGGTACCGGCGCCGCCTTTTAAGAACACAAGCCCCCACGCGATAAAAAGCACGACCAGAGTACGTATAGCCGTGGCCAGGTCCGTGTTAACGTTCTTTATCCCGATCTTTGCAAAGATAGCGGTCAGGGCCGCAAAAAAGGCCGACAGCAAAGCGTATGTCCACCACATGTGAAGATTATACACCCGGTAGTATATTTCTGACAGGTTATGAAGGATATTGGACCATCACCAATTTATAAAGAGGGTCTTCGCTGTCAAGACGGCATATTTCTCTTAGGATATAGTCTCTTTTATCTTCTTCGGTGTAAAGACCTTCCGGAAAGTTGATGGCTTTCGGGTCATCAGTACTGCTTACGTTGATCGCGTAACGTATGCCGGCAGCTATACCTTTTGCAATGGCGGGGCAGGGGACTCCTGTTTGCATGCACAATCTGGCGGCCATGATCAGCCGGTCCCCGGGCGCGAGTTTTCTCGCCGCGTCGCCGCCCACACGGAACACGGTATCTTCCTTGAACTCTTCAAAGATAGAGCGTGTGTGATGCCTGTACCTTTCGGTTTCTTCTTCGCCGAAACCGAACTGCTTTGATAGCGCGTTTCCTATCTCTTCGGTAGCCGCCTCGAACGCTTTGAGCACCGCCTGGTCTTGCATCGCTTCGCCGATCGTGCGGATACCGCTGGCAAATCCCATCCAGGCGACAAGCGCGTGCGGCATGTTGAACGCCAAAAGCTTTTGCAGAGCAAGCCGGTCGTAATCGCTTTCAAGCCTCATCTCCGGTACGGAGATCCCTCCTTCTTCCTCCTTGAGGTCTTTTCCTTCCACCGGGATGAAATGGTCCCTTCCGGATACCTTCAGGCAATAGGGGTTCTCGTTGAGCACCGTTGCGGGATAATGCCCTATGGCCCGTGCGAACCCGACGAACTCTGCCATGTATTCGGTAAAATCCATCTCCTGTTTCTGGTTTAGGAACAATCCTCGGGCCGCTTCGAAAAAAGCAGTTTTAAAAGGCGCCAGCTGGTCTTCTATTCCGGTAAAACCGGGAAGCGGGGTTACGGGGAAATTCTCGTGAAAAATAAAATTAACCGGTCTTTCCACGTCCAGCATGGCCCTTAAATAAATGCTTTCCGCCAGCATCGGAGCTATCCTTGGAAG
>CALFCX010000058.1 GCA_937950635.1 uncultured bacterium | reverse complement strand
CGACCACCGAGATCTACACTCTTTCCCTACACGACGCTCTTCCGATCTAAGAGAGCCCCTGCTATATCCTGAAGTGCTTTGCTGGATTGAAGGTCTTTTGTAAGTTCCAATGAGCCAGACCTGAGGGCCGCTTCATAAAGCGCTTCTATATAAGTGTATATAAAATGGACTAAGTCGTAGCATGGAGGATGCGAGACCAATGAAAAGTCCTCCCAGTCGATCACTCCGGCGATCTTTCCGTTTTTCATGAAGATATTGGAAGCATGAAAATCTCCGTGTTGCGGAACAATGGCCATTTGGCGGTCAGGCTCGGCGGACAATATTTTCAGGGCTTTATTCAAAAGCCTATAGTTTGTTTGGCTCAGTTTCGAGGAAAGGTCATTGGAAAGACTTTCCGTTATCTGATGAGATCCTGTGGGCCTTTTTTCAAAGCTGTCCTCGAACTCCGACAGCCACGAAGAAGCGGCAATGCTATTGGCAGCAAAATTATCCAGGATGCTAGGACCTTTAAGTATCGCGGAGCTCATTTCCAAACCCGCTATAAAACGCTCCCCAAGTACGTAGGCATCAGATATCTTGTCAAAGAACAATATCGACGGTACAGATGACAGCAGTTCCTGGGAAAGCTTCTTTGATAATATGGTCAGATTTTCATTCTCAAGTTCGAGCGTTCTGAGGGCCTGGATATTGTCGGCATATCTGGGCATCTTTATTATAGCGAAAGGATCTTCACGGTCTTTTTCCTTTTTCTTGACAAGGAACGATATGGTGGAAAGTTCCGCCTGCCGGATCTGTCTGCTCTCGAGCAGAATGAATATCGGATCGATATTGAACTTTTCTCTTATATATTCGCCGATAAAGGGTATCATTGTCCCTCCTTGCTGGCTATTGCAAAGCAGGAGTCGCAAAAGAAACCGGCTCCGAGCAACTTGGAAGACACGTTAAAGAGCAGGTGCTTTCCGTATCTTTTGGTCATGGATGATGATATATCACTGCTTTTAAAAGGTATTATCTTTGTGCTTAAAGCCCTGTATCCTTTCTCCGGGTAATAATATTCAGCCCCGGAAAAACCGGCTTTTTTTATCATCCTTCCGAGCCCGCATATTGAATGAGTATATGTTCTGTAAGGGACCCCCAGCTTACGTTTAGAGATAATATTTGCCATGAACCTCGGCATCAGTGTCGTATAGGATACTTTTTTGCCTTTGGAATAATGGTTCAGGTGATCATCAGGTGCCCCCAAAAAATACGAATATCCGAACCTGTTCTCTATCCCTATAAATAATCTGCCTCCCGGCCTGAGTATCCTGAAGGCCTCTTTGAGGGCCCTTTCCTGAAAAGCTTTCGGATCTCCTTTTTTTGCATAAGATCCAACCCATTCCAGCACGCCGTTCATTATCACGCAATCGAACGTGCCAGAACGGAACGGCAGAGGCCCAAGGTCTATCGGCCTTATATGTACAGGGATGATGTTATTTATCCCGTCCTGCCCTGCCCTCAAAGAGATGAGCCTCAACGATCCATCGCAGCTGTCCGCGGCTACCACCAATTTTGTTCTCATGCTCAGAGGAAAAGTATACGATCCCCAACCTGAACCGAGGTCCAGCACGGTGCTTTCTTTTGTCAGCGGGAGATAATATGAGCCGTCCGTTCTTGAGGGGGCATCCGCCCATAAATAATTGTCCCGTATCTCCGGGAATTGCGAAGACTGTATAGCTTTTTGCCATCCAAGCTCCGGTATTTTAGCAAGAAGGTCTTCCATATGTTCTTTAGGTACCATATCCCAGTAACTTTCGCCGCCGGACAGGTCCAGAACGCCTTCCGAAAATGAAAAAGCTTTGCGGCAATTTTGACATGCGGGCTCCGGCCCGCTTATTAACATCTCAGATCCGCATGATGGGCATAAAAAAACAATGGTGTTGATCATTGCCTTTGTGCGGGTCCTTTCAGCGCGTTCAGGCTTTGTCGCAACACGGGATTATCCGGATGATCTGCAAGCGCTTTTTCGGCAAAATAGAGGGCTTCTTTCTTGCCTTTCGCTTTCAGCAAGGCCCTTATATGCAGAACGTATATCAGAGAATCCCATTTCTGTTGGTTGAACAAGAGTACAGGATGCTGTATCTTGGGAAGCTTCAGCATTTGTTCGCTCAGCTGAAGGGCTTCGTCGTATTTACCGAGTTCCAGAAGCGCCATTACGGCGGAATCACAAGGTTCCAGGAAGAGCGGGTCCAGCTGTATGGCCGATAATGCCTCTGCCAGGGCCTGTCCGGCATTACCGGATTTCAGCAAAAACTGTGCTTTTTTCGCGTGAGCCGCATGCGCGAAAGCTTTTTTTGTTTTGTCCGAAGAGGCATCTTTTTCACAGATAGATATCACCTGAGAATAATGGTCAATAGCTTCTTCCGGACGGCCGATCTCAGAGCATCTGAGCCCCAGCAGATATCTTACGGCAAAATCTTCGGGGGCCGCTGCCGCGGTCTGTTTTAAGAGATCTATCCGAGTCTCCATCTTTTTTGCCATTGTGCCGGACGGAAGATCAAGCCCCCAATGGCATATTCTGGCATCACGAAAATCATCATAAGACGGCCGGGAACCATCGGGGAATACAAGCTGTTCGTTCACCGGCTTAACGAATCGGGCGCCTTTATTGTTGCGGAATATTTTGCCCCGCATATAAAAAGAAGTTCCGTCAGCCGTGCCGTACTTGCATTCATATATAGGTATGTTGATAACATCGGCCTCTGTATTGTCCAAAAGGTCCCTGAGCGCACTGAATGAAGCCTCATCCATATATTCGTCCGCATCCAGCCAAAGGATCCAGTCCTCGCGGGCTTTTGAACATGAAAAATTCCTGGCAGCTGAAAAATCATTGATCCATTCAAAGCCGTACACTTCGGCGCCGTATCCTTTTGCGACCGCGGCGGTATTGTCGGTTGAGCCCGTGTCCGCCAATATTACACGGTCAGAATATCTTACCGCGTTAGGCAGGGTCTTGGGGATGACCGCTTCTTCGTTCTTGACTATCATGCATACGGCCAGGCTCTTGGTGTGTTTTTTTGCCGCCATAATGCATATATTATATATCAATAAGCACTTTATACAAGAACTAACCGGTCCGGCCATTGACCGTATCCCGGGTAAAGGATATCATTATCGCAAATGGCCTATATTAATCCTCTCTTAAGTAAAGGGCTCAATTGGAGGATATTGTTGGTCTTCCTTATATCCGTTCCTCTCACATTGTGGGCTATTATCATGTCATTATTCTTTGGCAAAAGCCGTTTGCAGCATCAAAAAGCCATAAGAAAGCTGCTAAAGCTGGTCCTGTCAAAGATATCCATAAGCACATATAACGATAAAGCCTTGGCGTCCGGCACGCCTTTTATAATTGCGGCAAATCACATAGATCACTTTGACTGGATGGCGCTTTATTCCGTACTCGAAACCGATGTATGCGTGGTGACCGACAAGTTCTTTTCAGGATTCCCTTTCTCTCTGCTTACGAGAAATGCCGGTTTTTTCACTCTAAGACAAAAGGCTTCTTTCGGACAAAGCAGGGATATCCTGCGTATACTGAACGCCGTCAAAGAAAGATCATCCATGCTCATATTCGTTAATACTGCAGCGGATAGTAACGATCTTCTTCCCAACATAAAACCAGGCGCCGCTTATCTTTCCATAAAATCAGGGGCCCCTGTGCTGCCTGTCAGGATCAAGGGGTCCGAAGGTGGTAATTCACTTTACATAGTATTCGGAAAACCTCTATTCCCGGACACTGATGATATTTCAAAGGCGGGTGAGTTCACTAACAGGATAAGGGATTCTATACTGTCCTTGTGAGATATGCCTAGTATAGGGCTATTTCTTTCCCTGTGTTGCCGGTATGTTCTCGACTATAAGACCGTCGTCTTCGTCCTCATGGATCCGGTCTAGGCCGCTCTTCATCTTGGCAAGAAGGCGCTTTGTTTTCTTCTTATCGTTTTCGGACATCATCTGCTCTATTACAGCCATTGCATCCTCGTGTTTCAATGACCCGAGCACTCCGGCTATCACATCCTCGTCAAAATTGACTATGAACCTGGATACCTGTTTCGGGTCCATCCTCTGCTCTATTATGGAGTCAAGCACGCTGTCTATAATCTCGGTAACGGCCGTATTCGCGGCGGAATTAGGCTCAACAAACTCTATTTGCGGCATAAAGCCTGTTTCCGCGGTGGTCTGATGTTTTGCCGGCATCGACAGATCGCTTTTCCCTGATAATTGGGACAGCAGCGCTTCCAGCTGATGTCTAAGCGACACATCTTTTATCTGCTGCATCAGATTCTGGAAAAGCGCCTGGAACTTTTCCATGCTTACCAGCTTCGTTGACGAATTAAAGGCCAGCATATAAGAGAGGACTTCCGGCATTGCGTTGGGCCTGCTGAGCAGTTTTGCAGCAGCGCTGCTGATAGTATCGGAAGCATCTTTTGCGGACAATATTTTGAGCAGGCTCATAGCGGTATTCTTATGTTCCGCAATAGCCTCGGTCTTGGTTATGGCTTCACATGCGGCCTCAAGATTTCGGGATATCTTCCCTGCCGCCGCTTCGTTCTTAATGTTGGCTTTTATGGTCTCGGATATGATCTGCATTGCCTTTATATATCTTTCGGCCTGCGGCAGGTCGTTCCTGGACAGTATATCCGCCACTTTGCTCAGGTCGGCCTTGGCCGCGACTGCAGTCCTGCTTATAAGAAGTTTTAAAGGCTGTTCGATGCTGCCGAGATCTGCTTTGGTCGTACCGTTAGTCGAAATTTTGTGCTGTGCCGACAAAGCTCTTTGTTTTATCCCTGTCGATATCAGGAGAAGATCGGCCTCTGTCCTGTCTTCAGGCTCGCCGCCGGATAATTCGGACAGTTCTTTTTCTATAGCCGAGAGTTCTTCCTGCGTAAAGAGATTTTCCGGGCCTGCGGTTCCATGATCAATAGCTTGTGTCGGAGCGGCGCTGCTGTCAGCGGCGACGAATTTTATCTGGCCGTAATTGCCGTTCATGACAGAACCGGCGAACGGCACATGTGTCCCATTAAGTTTTTTCGAGTCTTCAAATATCTCGGCAAGGTTGCGGTCTTCGCAAGCCAGCTTTTCCATTCCGGCTCTCTTATGAATATCGGCTTTTTTTATTACCTCTTTTGCGGCAGGCGCCGGCATTTTTCTGAGAGCTTCGACAAGTATCTTGTCCGGAACGCTCTTTATTATCGTTCTTGCCGCTCGTTCATCCTCAGAAAAAACGGTCGATAGGAATGACTGGGACTTGGCCATATCTGTAAAGAACCTGTCTATCAAAGATGTTATTTCCGTTTTAGGCGTCTTTTTGGCGGCCTTTGCATCTGTTGTTTTATCGTTCTTGAGCTCTTCCCTAACATCCGCTAACGACTCGATAGCAGGTATAGTGATGGAATAATTCTTTTGTGAAAGTCCGGCTTCCGATAACAGCACCATTTGTTTTATGGCTTCGACCGCTTTTGCCGGGTCTTTCCTTATAATTGCCAGCAGCTCTTTTGTGATCTGGCTTGGCACTTCCTTTACGTATGTGCGCTGTGCTTCTGTTACATTATGTTCTTTTATCTTTGCTGCCAATGCAAGTTTTATTTCATTAATGGCGGAAAAGGCCTTTTCTTTCACTGAAGGAGCAGGATCAGCCTTTTCTATCTGTTTTTCCACGAGATCTATTATCCTGAGGCCTTCGGTCCTTGCCTTCTGCACGGCTGCCTGCACCCTCGGGTCAGGAAGGGCTTCTTCTATCTTGTTCAGTATCTGTGCAAAGTCCTTCAGGTTGTCCGCACGCATCCTGCTGTCCCTGTCCATGATCGCCGTCATCATATTCACGACCTTGGCCGCTATGTTCGGCTTGGATATTATCTGTTCCGAAATATCCTTTACCGGAGTTCTGCTTATCAGCATCCCGAGAAGTTTCTGCGCCGACAGCATAGAGTTGACGTTGCTTTCCGTGCGCTCTATATGTTCATTTGCCAAAGACAGTTTTTCAGATATCATCTTCTTCATCTTGCGGTCCACTTTGGATGAGTTCATCAGGTCGTTCACTCTGACTATGATCTTTTCAACGTCTTCCATCCTGCCGAAGTCGGTGTTCTTTATGTCATCTGCCAGTTTTCTTACTTCATCCCTGCCCTTTTCGTCCACTTTGGAGCTTAATTTAAGCACTAACTGCTCGATAGGTTTCTTCAATGCTTTAAGCTGGGCGGTCGGGTCCTGGGCCTTTTCCGATGTCTGTTCGGCGTTCCTTGCCCTGTTCTTTATTCCTATCGCCGTGTTGAGAAGCGCCACATCCTCTTTTGATGCCTTCCTTGTATCCATCTTGCCCATCTCGTTCTCTATCTCTATCACTTCGCCTTCGGAAAAGACTTCCGGCATTATAGCGGTTGATCTGTATAATGTAGTACCGCCGGGTTCTTCATCTTTTGGTCTTGCCATCGCGACCGCGGCCTGCTGGGCGGCGCCTGAAACCGATCCGCCTCCTGACGCTCCGCCTGCTGCGGCAGTGGATTCGGTCTTCCGCTCGTTCTCCTGCCTTATTTCATCCGCTGACTTTACTTTAGCCGTATTGTTGGAATGGACCTTCAAGGCTATCCTGCCCTCCGACTTGGCAACGGATGACGCTTGTTCTTTATTCGCTTTTGTATGCACATGGTCAGATTGTTTTTCCGGCTTGTTGGCGCCGGCAGCCGCATTGTTCTTATTCTCCTCAACTTCTTTAGTATCTGCATTTTTTGTTGTTGACGGCCTGACTGTTCTGTGATCGACCTGTTCAACAGGGGCCTTAAATTGCTCTTTTATATCATTGAGTTTGTTGTAGGCGTTCTGTTTCACTGAAACCGGGGCCGCCGCTTTGGCAACCGTTTTTTCTACCAACCCTATTATTCTGAGGCCTTCGGTCCTTGCCTTTTGCACGGCTGCCTGCACCCTCGGATCAGGAAGGGATTCTTCTATCTTGTTCAGTATCTGTGCAAAGTCCTTCAGGTTCTCGGCTCTCATCCTGCTGTCCCTGTCCATGATCACCGTCATCATATTCACGATCTTGGCCGCTATGTTCGGCTTGGATATTATCTGTTCCGAAATGTCCTTGACCGGCGCTCTCTTTATTAGCATCCCGAGAAGTTTCTGCGCCGACAGCATAGAGTTGACGTTGCTTTCCGTGCGCTCTATATGTTCATTTGCCAAAGACAGTTTTTCAGATATCATCTTCTTCATCTTGCGGTCCACTTTGGATGAGTTCATCAGGTCGTTCACTCTGACTATGATCTTTTCAACGTCTTCCATCCTGCCGAAGTCGGTGTTCTTTATGTCATCTGCCAGTTTTCTTACTTCATCCCTGCCCTTTTCGTCCACTTTGGAGCTTAATTTAAGCACTAACTGCTCGATAGGTTTCTTCAATGCTTTAAGCTGGGCGGTCGGGTCCTGGGCCTTTTCCGATGTCTGTTCGGCGTTCCTTGCCCTGTTCTTTATTCCTATCGCCGTGTTGAGAAGCGCCACATCCTCTTTTGATGCCTTCCTTGTGTCCATCTTGCCCATTTCGTTATCTATCTCTATGGCTTCCCCTTCCGAGAAGATCTCAGGCGCTGACGAAAGCCTGGAGCTGTATGATGTGGATATGCTGGAATTTTCTTCCTTCTTTTGCGGAGCCATCGCGACCGCTGCCTGCTGGGCGGCGCCCGAAACGGACCCGCCTCCTGACGCTCCGCCTGCTGCGGCAGTGGATTCGGTCTTCCGCTCGTTCTCCTGCCTTATTTCATCCGCTGACTTTACTTTAGCCGTATTGTTGGAATGGACCTTCAAGGCTATCCTGCCCTCCGACTTGGCAACGGATGACGCTTGTTCTTTATTCGCTTTTGTATGCACATGGTCAGATTGTTTTTCCGGCTTGTTGGCGCCGGCAGCCGCGTTGTTCTTATTCTCTTCGACTTCCTTTACGGGAGTATTTTTTGTTGTAGCCACAGGTTTTGACACTTCATTATTTGTCGGGATCTGTTTTTCATTAGCCGTTATCACGGGAGCCGCTTCTTTAGGAGGCGTTGCCTGCACTACCGCAGGAGCCGCTGCTTTTGCTTCTGTCTGAGGTGTTTGTACCGGCGCAGGTATGTTCTGAGGCTGTTCTACCTTATTAGGGGTTACGTTTATGACCAGCGGCATTTCCTTTACCGGCTGTTCTGTAGCCGTTATCACGGGAGCCGCTTCTTTAGGAGGCGTTGCCTGCACTACCGCAGG
>CALFCX010000057.1 GCA_937950635.1 uncultured bacterium | reverse complement strand
CAGCTCTATGATTATGTGCAACTAGTCGTGGACTCTCTATCAGGGAAGATCCCTCAGGAGAACATAGATTATTTTGTTGCCCTGATGAACGATCATTTGGAACAATAAGCAGGATCCGGCCAGAATGTTTTTTGCGAAATACGGATGCAAAACTGAAATTTTTGTCCGGATCTTCCGATAATCCATTGATATGTCTAACGCTTCAATAAACGTGCGCTTTGCCAACGGAAAGTTCTCTTCGGAGAGATCCGCCGTGGTGAGGCTTATAACCGGCAGATTGAATCCTCCCGTGCCTTACGGCAGATCAAATGCCTGGAGGCTGCAGTTGCAGGATGGCCGCCCCGCGATGTCCGATAAACAAATGCTCATGCTGTTCAAACCCGAAACTCTTGCGGCCGGCGTGGATGCGGCCGGGATCGTTGACAGGGCACTTGAGTGCCTGAACGATCACGGTTATGAGATCGAAGGTGTTTCTATGCTTTCCGGGCCTTTTCTTGCCAGGAACGGCATAATGGAGCGGCATTACGGCCAGATCAACAGAGTGTACAGAGAAGGCGGCGCGGCGCTTTCAGACGCGGCTGTAGATAAAATAGAGGAATTTTTCGGGGCCAGGCCGCAAAGCTGCGATATCATCGGTGGGGAATATTTCATGAGATTTTTCGGGATGAAACCGAGCGAGATGAACGATCTGTGGGTGCAGGCCCAGGTTTTCGGCAAGGTCAAAAAGCTTGCGCCCGGCGTCTATTGCACGCCTTACAGTACAGGACGTTTCATGTCCAAATATCTGCTGAACGGGTTCCATGCGATGCAGCTGGCAAATTTTTGCGCTCCCGGAAGGATAACAGCCGCCGTTTCCGTAAGGAGCGGGGATAAGGCTTCCTCGTGGAATGTAATGAGACAGGATTTTGCCGGCGCTACGGACCCTGCCAAAGCAAGTGCCGGTAGCATTAGGAACTGGCTTTTGGCCAATAAAAGGGCCCTCGGTATGGCCACGGTGGATACCCAGCTGAACGGCATCCATCTTTCTGCAGGTCCCGTTGAGTCGATAGCCGAGATATGCAACTGGTTCCCTTGGGTGACGCCGGGCAATACAGTCATGGGAAGACTGCTTGAAGGGGTCTTGACGCCTCAGAAAATAGACGGTTTAACATCCAATCCTACCGTAAATTACGCAGGCAAGAGCGCTCCGATCTTTGATCTTACCGAAAATATGGAGCCGGAAGAAGCTGTTGAAGTTGTCCGCGCCCTGAAATGACAGGGTCCCCGGCCTCTGAGTTTCCGATTGATTATTTTATATATCTTTGTTAATATATACCTTATTAGTTTTGGAAAGGAGAGTGAAAGATAATGGTGGTAGAACGGTCGGAATATCAGGGAAAACCGATGATAGTGCTTAAAAGGAACGAGAATGACAGATATCCTTTTATGTTCGGCTTGTCAAAAGCTAAGCTCGTGGTAGAGAACATCGAAGAGATAAAGAAATTCATAGCCGAGAACGACCAGGCGGCTTAACAACCAGGGGATAGTTTTCATTCGGTCACTGCGTTTTTCATACGGGGTGGATGTTTGTGTGTAATTCCGATCATTACAAACTGCCTGAAAGACCTCTTGCGGAGCTGATGCGCCTTGCCGACCGCGCCAGGGCAGAAGGATCAGGAGCGCATATAGATCTTTGCACGATCACCAACGCCAAAAGCGGGGCGTGCTCTGAAGATTGCAGATTCTGTGCCCAGTCATCACATTATTTCACGGGTATAAAGTCCTATCCGCTCAAGTCAAAGCGAGCGATGATAGAAGAAGCGTCCAATGCAAAAGTCCACGGTGCCCACAGGTTCTGCATAGTTACCAGCGGCAACGAACTTTCCTCCGATGAATTGGCCGTTGTGGCCGATACTATATCCGAGATCACGTCGAAAATAGGGGTAGTTATGGACGCGTCCCTCGGCGCGCTTTCTTATGATGAACTGATGGTGTTAAAGAAGGCCGGACTTTCCAGGTATCATCACAACATAGAGACCTCTAAGAATTTTTATCCTAAAATAGTGAGCACCCACGATTTTGAACAAAGGGTTGACACTATTAAAGCCGCAAAACGTGCGGGGCTCGAGGTGTGCAGCGGCGGGATAATAGGGCTCGGCGAGTCGTGGAACGACAGGATCGACATGGCGCTTTTGCTTAAAGAGCTCTATGTTGATTCCGTTCCTATACATATACTCAATCCCATAAAGTGAACTCCTCTCGAAAATGCTGACCTTATAAGCGCGGAAGACGCGTTAAAAACTATAGCCATATTCAGGATGCTGCTGCCGGACAAGGTGATCAAAGTTGCGGCCGGACGCGAGACCAAATTCAAGGACCGCCAACGTGATATATTCCATGCGGGAGCCAACGGCATACTTGTCGGGGGATATCTTACCACCAGGGGCAGGCCGGTCGAAGAGGATATGAAATTGGTAAAAGAGATAGAAAACATATGGAAGAACGGATGAAGAGCCAAAAGGCTTTTGTTCGCACTCTTAAGCCGATATCTTCCAAAAAGAACGTTCTCGTCAATATAGGCGGAAAAGAATATATCGATTTTTCTTCCAACGATTATCTTGGTCTTTCACAACATCCCGAAATGCTGAAAGCGTCTGCCAAAGCGGCTGAACAGTACGGCACGGGTTCCGGCGGGTCCAGGCTTCTCAGCGGCGACAGCGGTCTTTTTCATGAGCTTGAAGATGTTGTCGCGTCTTTCAAGGGGAAAGAAAGCGCACTTGTCTTTAACAGCGGGTATCAGGCCAACGTAGGGATAATAAGCGCTTTGTGCGGCAAAGACAGGGATGTTTTTATTGATAAGCTCTGTCATGCGAGTATCGTTGACGGTGTTAGGCTTTCCGGTGCACGGTTCTTCAGGTTCAGGCATAATGACCCCGGACACCTTAAAGAACTTCTTGAGAAACAAAAGTCAAAGAATCCTTTGATCGTCACGGAATCCGTTTTCAGCATGGACGGGGATATCGCTCCTTTAAAAGAGATAGTGTCTTTAAAGGAAAGATACGGGGCTGAATTGATGGTGGACGAGGCCCATGCGACGGGCATTTTTGGCGGTAACGGTTCCGGTATGGTCGAAGAACAGGACGTGACGGATTCCGTGGATTTGATAATGGGGACCTTCAGCAAAGCTTTGGGAAGTTTCGGGGCTTATCTTTCCTGTCCGGAAAGCACGAAGAACACTTTGATAAACACGTCGCGGAGTTTCATATATTCCACGGCTCTGCCGCCTTCTGTTGTCGCGGCGAACATAAAAAGCATTGATCTTGTAAAAAAAGAGCCTCAAAGAAGAAAGGTGCTGCTTGAACTTTCCGGGCGTTTCAGGGAGCTTCTGAAAGCGGGGGGCATTGTTACTACGGGTACTTCACAGATCGCGCCTGTGATCTGCGGTGACGATACTGCCGCGGTCTCGCTGTCCGATAAGCTCAAAGCTTCCGGTATCTGGGCTCTTCCGATAAGATATCCGACCGTGCCTAAGGGGCAGGCGAGGGTAAGGTTCTCTTTGAACTTCGGGCATACGGAGGAGATGATCGGTAAGACCATAGATTGTTTGAAATGAACAAATTCAAATACATAAACCGCCACCATAAAAAAGACCTTGTTCTGCTCCCGGGTTGGGCCACCGACCATAGGGTGTTCGAAAGACTGGACAAGGAGTATAACTATATCGTTCCGGTGGATTTTGACCCGTATACTTTCGCTTACGATCTGGTCCAGTATCTTCAGGATAACGGTTTTAAGAAAGTCTCCGTGTACGGATGGTCCCTGGGAGGTTTTTGCGGGGCTGATTTCGCCGTCAGATATCCATACGCGGTCGATGAAGTGATCCTAGTCGGGGTAAAGGAAAAATACGATACCGACGGCATCACGAGAGTAAAAAAACTACTGTCGGAGAACAAAAAAGCATATCTGTACAAGTTCTACAGGGACTGCTTCTTTGCCAAAGACAAGGAGTCCTACCTGTGGTTCAAAGAAAATCTGATGAAGGATTATCTGGATGTTTTTAGTGATGAGCGGCTTATTAAAGGCCTGGACTACTTTTTGAAGACTCCGCTCGACATAAAAAAACTGGCCGGAATGAAAGTTCGGCTTGTGTACGGCGCCGCCGACAAGATCGTTCCGGCGGCCGAGATAATGTCGCTTAAGGGCAAGATACCTTCGGTCGAGCTTGATCTTATCGATGGCAGGGGGCATTTCGTGTTCTAGCGACTTGAGTTGCGGCGTTGTGCCGTTGACGAACATTAATCGCATCTGAGATAATATATTTCGTTATGTCCAAGTGGTCCAAGACAAAAGAGCTGATCAGGAAAAAATTTTCCAAATACGCCAAAACTTACGACAAATACGCCGCCATACAGAAGAAGCTGGCGCAAAAACTTGCCGGGCTCATGCCGGAACAAAATGTTGAGGAGATACTTGATATCGGCTGCGGCACCGGGAACTTCACCAAATTGCTGAGGGATAAATACAAGAACTCGCATATAACCGCTGTTGATATATCTCCGCAGATGATCGAGGTGGCAAAAAGCAAGCTCAAGGACAAAGTGGATTTTGTGGTAGCCGATGCCGAAGAACTAGAACAGCAAAAACAGTATGACCTGATCGCGTCGAACGCAACGATGCAATGGTTCTCCAATCTCGACAAGACACTGGCAAAATACAAAAAAATGCTGAAGAAGGACGGCTCGATAGTGTTCACGATCTTCGGTCCGCTCACTTATCACGAGCTTTCGTGGGTTATGGAAGACGTTACGAATAAAAAGATGATGATAAACTCGAAAAAATTCCTCGGGAAAGCGGAATTAGAGATGCTCCTGAAAAAACATTTCGGGAAGTGCGAGATAAAGGAAGAACTTGTGAAAGAGCAAAACAGATCGCTCAAAGGGCTTTTGTCCAAGATCAAGTATTCCGGTACGCAGGGATCTTCAATGGCGGGCAAAGGGCTGCTCGGCAAAGAAGCTCTCAAAAAAGCCGAACAGCTGTACAAGTCGAAATATAAAAATATGGAAGCCACTCACCAGATGTTCTTCTGCTGGGCCTCAAAATGACGTCCTTTTTTGTCTGCGGTACCGATACGGGCGTGGGCAAGACCGTTGTAACAGGACTTCTCGCAAAAACACTCCTTGATCAAGGATACAGTGTTATCACCCAAAAATGGGTGCAGACCGGCTCCAAAGGTTTTCCTCAGGACATATCAACACATCTAAAGCTCATGGGTAAGACAAAAAGTTATGTAAAAGGATTGCTTGATCTTGTCTGCCCTTATGTCTTTAAGTATCCGGCGTCCCCGCATCTGGCCGCAAAGTTAGAGGGAAAGAAGGTAGAAGTAAGAAAGATAAAAAGTGATTACAAAAAACTCTGCGGCATGTTCGACATAGTGATCGTTGAAGGAATAGGGGGCGCGCTGGTGCCGCTGAACGAAAGAACACTCTTGCTTGATGTCGTGAAAGAGCTGAAAATACCGGTTATCCTGGTGGTAGGGAACCGGCTGGGAGCTATAAACCATTCATTGCTGACCTCTGAGGCTATAAAAAAAAGGGGCCTGACTATAGCAGGGGTCGTCTTCAACGAGGTTGTTAAAAATGACAATAAGATCGGGAAAGACAATCCCGCTGTAATAATGAAACAGCTTGGAATTAAAAACTCCGTGATCCTGCCGTGTCTGCCCGGCTTAAAGTAGAAGTCTCTAGATGAGACGGTTTTTTTCATCCGGATCCATGCAAATCGAAATAAATTGAAATTCCATCCTTGTTTAACCGATAGATAAATGTAGTTTTTTGAAAGGAATTTTTATGGCAGTTGTTCCGGCAAGAGTGAATAATGATCTGGTCAGGGCCAATCTTAACAGGATAGGCAGGAATGAGTGCGCTCAGAGGGATCTTTTGGCAAGACCGGGCGGCTTGGCGCTCTCAAGCGGGAAAAGGATACTTATTACGGGAGGCGCCGGGAATGTAGGCAGCAATCTTTCTCTGGGGCTGGTATCGGGAGGCAACCGAGTTTTTGCTCTTGATAATTTAAGCAAAGGCCATAGAGAAGCCTGCGAGCTTACCGGCGCAGAGCTCATAAGGGCTGATCTGGAAGATTATAATACCACCGAAAGAGTACTGGCCGAAGTAAAGCCGGATGTGGTCCTGCACGCCGCGTCATATATAGAGGTCGGAGAATCAACAAAAGACCCTCAAAAGTATATTTCCGGTAACATCGGCGGAGGTATTAATCTTTTCCGTGCTATGCAGGAGACAGGGACATCCCGTTTGCTTTTTTCCAATACCGCGGCCGTTTATGACGGGACGCTTAACAAAGCTCTTACTGAAGAAGACCCCATAAGGCCCGGGAGCGTATACGGTGCGACGAAGGCTTTTCTTGGAAGTATGCTAAGAGCAGGCATCCACTTTCCTGATATTCAGACGATCTCTCTCCATTATTTCAATGTTTTCGGAGCTCAGGAAGGAGGATTCCTCAGAGAGGACCACGGCATAATGTCGGAAAGCCATCTTGTGCCCATAGCTATGCAGGTGGCTATTTATAATCTGATCGCCAGATTCGGATTGAAAGTCCCGGGTTTTGATGCTGACGCCGTTGCGGCTCAGTACTATGATCCTTCAAAAGGCGGCCGCTCCGTAATAAAAGTGTTTGGTTCCGATTTTGATACTCCGGACGGGACGTGTGTCAGAGATTACATAAGCCTGGATATGATGGTCTTTTATCATATGCAGGCACTCAGACGGCTTTTCAATTGTCCCGACGCCGCCAACTACGAAGTCTATAATCTTGGGACAAAGACCGGAAGATCTGTCCTGGAAGTCATAAACAGCGTGGAACATACCGTAAGGAAAGAGACCGGGCTTCCTTTAGGTGAGATCACGGATGCTGAAAGGGTTATACCGATCGTGCGGGATGACAGAAGAGAAGGGGATGTCGGATTTCTTGTGGCAGATCCCGGCAAGGTCTGCTCGACTTTCGGACGTCCTACGTACTCGGCTTTTGATGAAGACCTCGCCAGGACGTTCTGGTCCATGCTTTACAGGCCTTTGGGCTATGCCGATCATCCGGCAGTGGACCAGGAACACAGAGTGATGTCCTTTTATTAGAGTTAGCCTCTCGTCTTATCAAAAACCCCTGTCTGATGTATAATTAACCTCAGATATGTTCTTCGGTTTTTCAAAAAAAAATGACAACGGGGATTTTTTGTCCGACAGGGCCTCGGTCGTCAGGAATTTGCGTCTCGGCAACCGCAAGTCCAGAACTATGCACGAGATCACAGGCATGTTCAAAAGGTTCTCCAGTAAGAAGATAGACAAGTTCTGCCCGGATAAAAGCCGAGTTATCACAAGGTTCTCTGTGCCGTCGTCACAAGAAAAACTTAATAATATAATCTCGAGGGTCCTCGCGCTTAGCGAAGAAGAAGTGTTGAAAGCTCTTAGAGGCGTTTTTGCCGATTTTTCAAAAAGACACCGCAGCATAGAGAACATCATGCGCAGGAACTTTATGGAGCTTATTCCGCACCTGCCGGTTGGAATAGATATCTCCGACGAGAGGGAGCTTCTTTTGGGCGCTTATTTCACAATGGAATACGCCATAGAATCGGCGGCGCTTTTTAACCCCTCTATCGTCATATATCCGAAACAGAACGATCTAAAGCCCGGACAGACCAGGGTGCTTATAAGTTTCAGGGCGACAGGCGAGGGGCATATTTCGTCGATAGTTTTCCGCAGTGCGATAATAGACCGCTCGAGCGATATATTCGTAGAGCCCGTCAGCCGTTATGTCGGCACCCCGGAGATAGTGCTCAATACGCGCTACTGCAAGGACCTTATAGTGAGAAAACTTGAAGATCTCCGGCTGCTGGACGATCTGATGCGTTCGATGCTTGAAAAAGTAAGTGATGATTTTGTTGTCGAAGAGCTCCGCGAAGCGATAGACCGGGAAGAAGAAAAAGGGACGTATCCTAAAGAAGACATAAAAAAGACATCCGAGAAACTCTTGTGGCTGCTCAAGTCCAACTACGAGATATTGTTCTCGCCGCTGCATCTTATAAGCGAAAGGGTTATATTTCCCGCATCGCCCACGGAAAGCAACGGTGTTGAAGATGCCAGGTTCGTGCGTTTTGTAGATGACGACGGTGTTGTGACTTATTACGCGACCTATACGGCTTATAACGGTTCGTCGATCATGCCGCAGCTGATAGAGACAAAAGACTTTCACCACTTCAAGATGAAGACGCTCAACGGCCCTATGGCAAAGAACAAAGGCATGGCACTTTTTCCCAGAAAGGTCAACGGACACTATGCGATGATCGGAAGGGTTGACGGGGAAAGCTTTTATCTTATGTGTTCTGACAATATGGACTTTTGGTGCGACGGAGTTCAGATAATGTCGCCGGAACAGCCCTGGGAACTGGTGCAGATAGGCAATTGCGGCAGCCCGATGGAGACCGAGAAGGGGTGGATAATGCTGACCCATGGGGTAGGGCCGGTGAGAGAGTATTGCATAGGAGCGGTGTTGCTCGATCTTAACGATCCTTCAAGAGTTATAGGCCGCCTTAAGGAGCCGCTCATTGTTCCCGCGGAAGAGGATCGTGAAGGCTATGTCCCGAACGTGGTCTATACCTGCGGTGCCATGATACTTAACGATGATATTATCATTCCTTACGCCACTTCCGATTCCGTGTCCCATATAGCGATAATATCCGTGAAAGAGCTCCTCGAAAAACTTTCCGCGGCTTAAGCCAGACTTTCTATCTCGTATTCTTCTATCATCGCAAGCAATGCCATGAGAAATGATATCGTGCTTTCTGCGCCCTGGTTCATGCTGACCCCGCTTTGATGGAGCCCGTCCGCGCAGCCTTTTGTGTCTATATCGTAAAGAGGCATCCCCAGGTCGTTCTCTCCCATGAACCAGTCAAAAGCCTCTTTCATCCTTGTCAAATATTCTTTGTTGTGAGTGGCCCTGTAAGCGGACTGCAAAGCCAGCACCATGGCGGCGGCATCTATAGGTTGCTGGTCGAACTGAGCTCTTGCGTGGCCTTTTTTGTACCAGCCGTTATTGCCGATTATGGACATTTTTCCGTTCTTGAATATAAGCTTTTCTAGGAAGGCCAGCGATTCGACGGCGATCTTCAATATGTCCTCTTCTTTCAGGTGCTGATAAGCGTTAAAAAGCGCCATCGGCATGATGGCGTTGTCGTAACAAAGTATATCCTCGAACCAATGCCAGTCGCCATCCCTTTTTACGGAGTAAGCTTCTATCAGGTTCTTGGAACACTCTTTGAGCAGTATAAAAGCTCTTTCGTCGTTCTGGTAAGCCCTAAGGTATGAGCAAAGACCGAGCATGGCGAAAGCTTTTCCGCGGAGATTCAGTTTTGGTATGTTCGGGAACGTTTTTCTGAAGCATTCGCTGGCCATGGACCTGTAAGAGTCGTTAGGGGATTTCCATATTACATATCCGCATGCCCAGATCGTACGGCCGTTGGAATCGTCGGATCCTTCGTGGTCCATGAAGTTCCGGTTGTAATCAAGGAAGTTCTTGAACTTTCCGTCGTCTTTCTGCATGAAGTTCATGAAACTGCAGTACACCGAGAGAAGTTTTTTCGATTCGTCGTTCTTGAGCAGCGAGAAGGCCCATGCCGACATCATAAGAGCCCTTGAATTGTCATCCAGACAATATCCGGTCCTGCGGTCGGGGACTATATATTTTGCATGCTGTATTATGCCCGTGTCGTCAGTCAGCCGTTTTATGTGCGTCAGATCGAATTCCGGAAGTCTCATAACCGCCGAAGATTTGGCGTAGATCACCTTTTCTTTCGGTTTTTTCTGGGCGGCCGGGGAGAGGACGTCTATGTATTTTTTTGATATCTTTTTCCATGTTGTCTGCTTGCCGAAATTGAAGGCCTTTTTCTGCATCGTCTTTAATTTCTTCTCATCAGAGAGAAGGTCTTTCAATATGTTGGCCAGTGATTTGTGGTCGTTAAAATCGAACAACACACCTGTTCCGTCGCCGAGCGTTTCTTTTGCGTGCCAATACGGCGTTGAAATGGTAGCGTTCCCGGAGCTTATTGCGTACGATAGAGTTCCGCTGACTATCTGCGCCTTGTTCATGTAAGGGGTTATATATATGTCGGACGCCGAAAGCCAGCCTTTAAGCTCTCCTATGCTCACGAACCTGTTGTCAAATATGACGTTGGATTTGAGGCCCAGCTTTTCGGTCAGCTTCATAAGGGACATCCTGTATTTTTCGCCGTGTTCCTTTAATATATTGGGATGTGTTTTCCCGAGCACTACGTATGTTATATCGGGAAACTGCTCAACCACTTCAGGGAGAGCGTTGAGAACGGTCTCTATCCCTTTGTTGGGGGATAAGAGCCCGAATGTAAGTATCATTTTCCTGCCTTCCATCTTGAACCTTTTCTTGAAATGGGATGAGTCTATCGAATGGAAATCCGGTGTTCCGTGAAGAATAAGTTCTATATTGTTCCTGTCCACGCCGTATATGTCAGTTAAAAAGTCCACGGCCTTTCTGCTCATCACTATCACTTTTTCGGATCTCGACACTATCTCGTTCATTATCTTTTTCTGGTTAGGGGAGGGGGACATGAGCACCGTATGGAGTGTGGTCACCACCGGTATGTTTAGCCTGGACAGCAGCGACATTATATAAGCCCCGTCCCAGCCGCCGTATATGCCGTACTCATGCTGCAGACATACCACCTCCGCGTTGCTGGTGTTTATTATGTTCGCGGCATCTATGTAATCTTTCTGGGTTTCTTGATTTATGGTGCCTATGACCTCTTTGGGATAGTCGTAGGTCTTGTTGTTGTCATTTACGGCTATTGCAAAAACGTTGGAACTGTGCGAAAGGTTCCTGGTGACCGCTCCGCAGATGTCGGTCGTGAAAGTGGCTATGCCGCATATTCTCGGGAGATAATTCCCGACAAAGGCGACATTCAATCTTTTTTTTGCGAACATTCGTTATCCTCCCGGTCAGATTTTTTAGTTACAACGACCTGGCCGCTTCCCATAGCGCTTCAGGCATGGTAGGGTGTGCGTGGATGGTCTTTGCGAGTTCGTCGCATGAGATCTTTTTTTTCACTGCGATCACGCCTTCCTGTATAAGGTCGCTGGCGTGCGGGCCTACTATATGGCATCCTATCACGGTCCTTGTTCTCTTGTCGATGATCAGCTTCACAAATCCGCGTATATCGCCTTCGCAGGCGCTTTTTCCGAGAGCGGCAAAAGGGAAATTTGATACGGAATATTCTATGCCCGTTGCCCCGGCTTTTTGTTCGGTAAGTCCTACAGATGCTATTTCCGGGTCGGTGAAAGTGCAGGCCGGCACAGCCGAATAATCCATTTTGGATGTTATCCCGCAGATATTTTCGGCGGCCACTATTCCCTGCATCGAAGCCACATGGGCGTAATTGGCCATTCCGGTAACGTCGCCGATGGCGTAGATACCTTTTTCTTTTGTTCTCATGCCCGTGTCCACGTCTATTTTTTTGAACTTTCTTCCGGTCAAAAGCACCGCTGCCGCGCTTATTTTTTCCGGATCGGCCTTTTGTCCGGTGATTATCTTTATATTCCTTTTTTGGAGTATCTGGGATATTTCCGAAGAAATATCCTTGTCCTCGTTGGGAAGTATTTCGGGCATCATCTCGTAGATGAGTTCGCGTCTATCTTTTTGGCGCTCGGGACCGATATAACCATCTACGAGATGATGCCCGAAATATCCTTGTCCTCGTTGGGAAGTATTTCGGGCATCATCTCGTAGATGGTTATATCGGTCCCGAGCGCCGAAAAGATAGACGCGAACTCTATTCCCACGGCTCCTGCGCCTATCACTGCCATGGAAGAGGGAATATCACCAAGTTCCAATGCCTCATCGCTTGTTATGGCGTTCCTGAAACCCGGAAGAATGCTCTTTTCTGTTCCTGTGGCTATTATTATGTCCCCGCAGGTTATTTCTTTTGTGACGCCGGCATTCTCGACAGACACGCAGCCGGTGCCTTTTATAGAACCGGTGCCTTTTAAAAGCTCCACTCCGGCCTTTTTGAACAGGAACTCTATGCCTTTGCCCAGCTTTGAAACGACGCGTTGTTTTCTTTTAAGGATCCCGGCCCAGTTAAGCCGAGGCGCTTCTGCTTCTATCCCGTATTCCCCGGCTTTGAGCATCTTAGTGTACAGCGACACGCTTGCGATTATAGCTTTTGTGGGGATGCATCCTCGGTTCAGGCATACTCCGCCGATGCTGTCTTTTTCTATTACGGCCACTTTCTTTCCGAGCGACGCGGCTTTTAGCGCGGCCGTGTATCCGCCGGGCCCGGATCCTATGATCGCGACGTCAAATGTTTTTTCTGCCATTCTTTGCCTTATAGTAAAACAGCGCCGAAGCAAAAATGCCGGCTAAATATACGTACCTTGCTGCAAAACTGAACAAAGCCTCTATCGAGAACCTGGCGAACTGTCCCACCCTCGTGGAATGGGTCACGAACTCGACCACCGATATATACGCTCCGATGGCCAGTGCGGCGGTAAGGTATAGTATGAAACTTATAAGGAAATATATCCCGATAAAAAGCATGAGACGTCCGGGGCTCTTCTTTGCGATGTCAAAACTTTCCTTTATGGCCTGCAATGCGCTTTTGCCGTCGAGCACCAGTATGAACGGGGACATAAAGAAAATGGCCGTCATGATC
>CALFCX010000056.1 GCA_937950635.1 uncultured bacterium | reverse complement strand
GGATCTCAGGTCCGCTCCTTTTTCCAGAAGATGAGTGGCAAAACTGTGCCTGAAAGTATGGGGAGAGGAAGACCCTTTGACCCCTGTACGTTTAACGTACTTTTTTATTATGAACCATAATCCTTGTCTGGTCAGAGGAAGCCCTCTTCTGTCAAGAAAAACGAACTGCGATTGTTTTTTCTTAAGCAGGCGGCTGCGGCTGAGATTGAGATAAAGCCTTAGAGCGTCAAGGGCCGGCTTCCCGGCCGGTATTATGCGTTCTTTAGAACCCTTCCCCATGCATCTTATGAAACCGGACTCAAAGTTCACGTCTTCCAGCTTGAGCCCTATCAGCTCGCTGGCCCTTATCCCTGTACCGTAGAGGACTTCCATTATCGCCCTGTCCCTCAAAGATATCTTGTCCCGTTTGACGGGGGACTCGACAAGGATGCTGGCATCACCGACAGATAGAGCTTTAGGGAGCTTTTTAGAAGCCTTGGGGAAAGAAACATCTGAAGAAGGATCGCTGTCCATGATACCTTCAAGCACCAAAAAATGGCAAAACGACTTCAAGGCGGCAAGATGACGCGAAACAGTGGAGGACGCCATTCCCATTTTACTGAGATGGCGTATGAAAGAACTTATATCTTCCGGAGTAAGTTCGTAATCAATGAATTTTTCGAGGTCACGCCTGTAAGAAGCCAGAGTGTTTGGGGAATAGGCTTTTTCAACATTTAACCAGGAAATGAAATCATCGATATATCGTTTTTGCATTTACTTTTTTTTACGCGGACTTCAGCCTGTTGAGTTCGCGGATCAGCGCGAGTATAAGCTCCGTTCCCTTTGCAAGGTCTTTTATCTCTATGTACTCCTTTGAAGTATGGACATTATGTCCCCCTACTCCCAAAATCAGACAAGGAACTCCCAATTTATTAAAGATGTTGGCATCGCTCCCTCCGCCGGTCATTTTCAGCTGCGGTTTAAGACCGATACTCTTAACCGCCGAAAAAGCCGCTTTTACGAACGGAGATCCCTCTTTTATAAGAAAAGAGTCATACACCGGCTCTACTTTTAAACGCAACGACGCTCTGCTCCTTCCGCAGGCTTTTGCCAGGGCGCGTGTCATGGAGTTTATCTGCTTTTTGAGTTTTCTGCGGCTGTGGCTTCTGGCCTCGCCTTTTATGACAACTTCTTCGGGAACTATGTTCGTGGCCGTACCGCCGTTTATGATCCCTATATTCGCTGTGGTCTCCCTGTCTATGCGGCCTATTTTCATTTTTGAGATCGCCTCGCTCACCACCTTGATGGCATTGATGCCTTTTTCAGGCCGTACGCCGGCATGCGCAGCCCTGCCGGTTATTTTCGCTTCGAGAGAAAGCTGTGACGGGGCCCTGTTTATTATCTCTTCTACCGACCCTCCATCCATAATAAGCCCGTACCGGGCGTCTATATGCCTTTTTACTACTTGTTTGGCGCCGACAAGCCCTATCTCTTCGGCAACGGTAAAACACAGTTTTATATCTCCATGAGGCATTTTTTTCTCTTTCATCACCCTGACGGCTTCAAGTATGGCGGCTACTCCGGCCTTGCAATCAGCACCGAGTATCGTCGAGCCGTCGCTGTATATGCTCCCGCTCCTTATAACAGGACGGATGTCCCCTTTATGTTCAACGGTATCCATATGGGCGTTCAAAAATACGGAAGGGAACTTTTTGTCAGTGGCTTTGATAAGAGCATAAAGATTGCCGCAATTGCCGCCTATGGACCTGCCGGCACCATCAAAAAAAGATCGTATGCCGATCTTCAATAAAATCTTCTTTAAAAGATCCGCGACATCCCGTTCTTTTTTAGGTATGCTTTTGACCTTCACAAGAGATAAGAACGTATTTACCAAACGCTTCTGGTTCACCATAAAAAATGATCAAATCCTTTTGTGTCTATATTGACGCCTTTGGAACGCGGAACGATCTTCCCTATTATAGAGACCGGTATGCCGCTTACGGAAGATACTTTATCTGCCATTATATCAGCAAAGCCGGGCGGGCATGTAAAAACAAGCTCAAAGTCCTCTCCCGCATACAAAGCATCTTTGACGGAAATATTATTTACCCTTGGGATAAGAGACCTTATGACATAGGCCCCGACATTACTTTGTCTGCATATCTCCCCTATCGTAAAGGCCAGTCCGTCGCTGCAGTCCATCATGGCAGTGGCTTTGCCGGTTGCGGCAATGATACGCCCCTCTTTTACGCGCGGGACAATAGCAGGAGCGCTGAAGACCTGAAGAGCTGAAGCGGAACTGCCGAACTTTCCGGTAACCATTATCAGGTCTCCGGATCTCGCACCCTTCCTGTAGAGGACTTTTTTCTTTTCAACCTCGCCCATTACGGCGACCGATATAAAAAGCTTTTGAGGCGAAAGCACGGTGTCACCGCCTATAATATCCACGGAATATTGTCGGGCCAGCTTCTTCATGCCCCTGTATATCTCCGATACGTCTTGAGGCTTTGTCTTTTTTGTCAAGCCAAGAGAAACAAGCGCGTATTTAGGGACGCCTCCCATGGCCGCTATATCCGAAAAATTCACGGCAAGCGCTTTCCATCCCACGTCGAAAAAAGAATAGTACGAAAGATCAAAATGCACTGATTCAACAATGACATCGGAGGCGGCGAGCATATATCTCCCGCGGCCGGCATTTATAACCGCGCAATCGTCGCCTATGCCTCTGACGACATTACGGGAATTATGCCCTATGATACGGGATATCTTATCTATAAGCTTAAACTCGCCTGAGGAAGGATGTTTCATGAAGAAATTATAGCACCGACTTATAGACTTCCAGCGTCTCCCGCGCACATTTATCCCAGCCGAACTGTTTTGCCCGCTCAAGCCCTTTTTGAGAAAGACCTTTGCTGTATTGTTTGTCCGAAAGCACTTTTAAGATAGCGCCGGCAATAGAATCCCTGTCAAGAGGGTCCACAAGGACAGCGGCATCTCCGGCAACTTCCGGCAAAGAAGATATATTGGATGTTATAACGGGTGTGCCGCAGGCCATTGACTCAAGCACCGGAAGGCCGAACCCTTCATAAAGGGACGGATACACAAAAAGCTCGGCCGTATTATACAGAACGGGAAGTTCTTCCTGCTTTACGTCAAAAAAGAACTTTACGCGGTCTTTGAGCCCCTCTTTTCGGACCTTCCTGAATATCCCGTCATAAAGCCAGCCTTTTTTGCCGGCAATGACCAGATCATGAGAAATACCATGCCGTTTTACGGCAATAGCATATGCGTCTATAAGGCCTTCTATGTTCTTTCTCTTCTCAAGCGTACCAACGAACAGAATGAACGGCCGGTCAGGGCTCTTTGGAACGGACAAAGGCCTGAAATCCCTGCTTACGCCGATATGGACCACCGCTATTTTCCCCTCCGGTATGGAAAGATCGGTAGAGCGTCGTGTAGGGAAAGAGTGTAGATCTCGG
>CALFCX010000055.1 GCA_937950635.1 uncultured bacterium | reverse complement strand
GACCACCGAGATCTACACTCTTTCCCTACACGACGCTCTTCCGATCTACGCCATCCTTAAAACATTCTCTCGTGGACTCAAGATCGCCCACAACAGGGACACATCCGCATGCCATGGCTTCAAGTATAGAGATGGATATCGAATCCGAAAAAGGAACAGAAATGAACAGGTCCGACATATTATAGAACAGCGGCATGTCGCTGTGTTCGAGCTCTCCGACATATCGGACGTTTGCGTCGATCCCCAGGAACGAAACGGCGGCGCGCAGCTCTTTTTCATAATCTGGATCTTTCCAGGCGGTTTTCAGGACGAGCACTGTTTCAGGGATCTTTTTCAGCACATCCGGAAAAGATCTTATTATGGACATTATATTGTACTTGGGAAAGAAGTGTCTGCCGCTGAATATGACCTTCTTGCCTTCCAGCCTCATCTTCTTACGCAGGTCTTTAGTGTCCAAGCCTGGCTTGAAAGTATCAAGATCTATCCCCCAATGTATCACATGATTGCCCGATGCCGTACCTCCCATCCTTATGGTCTCGCTCTTCAACGCCTCGGAGTCCGAAGTGATGACATCCGCTTTTCTCAAAGTATATCGCGCCATGAGTTCATAAAAGATATTTTTGTGGGCATCAACAAAGACATCGGACCCCCATGCCGTCAGGACAAAAGGATGAAAATTGCACGCAGCGGAAAGCCAGCTTTTTTTCGATACCGTATGGGCATGCAGTATATCAGGTTTGAACTGCGCTATCAGCTTTTTGATGGAAAAGAATTGTTCGATCAGGTTTTGGCCGCTCAAGTCCGCCACCATGCACCCGGGGACCTCATAGCCGGCACTGCTCTCGGATGCGATGAGCACTTCAAATCCCTCTCTCGCAAACCATTCTGCCCACCGCCTTGTATGTATCTGGTATATATCGGATACCAGAAGCAGTTTTATCTTTTCCATATTGCCTTAAAAACCTTTTTCAAAAGAAAGTAGAACGACTCGAGAAAAATACCAAAAACCATTAACAAAGTGAAAGGCCAATATATGAAGCTTCTGTTCTTTACGGCAAGATAAAGATAAGTACCGCACCTTTTTAAGACCCTTTGTATGCCGGTCGTCCTGTTCGCGGAAGACTGTTTATGCAGGGCCAAAGCGAACGGCGTATAATAGTTCCTGTATTTTCTTGATATCCTGAAGGAGAAATCATCATCTTCCCCGAGGCTCGGACCTTTTAAGTTCTCATCGAACTTGTATTCGCTGAATACAGCTCTCCTGTAAGCGGTGATACCTCCGGCTATGAACTCAACCTCTTTTATCCGGTCTTGCCCGTAAACGAACGTGGGAGCGCCGGAAAGGCGGAACCTCCCGTCCCCTTTCATGGGCATGAGAAATACACTTCTTATCAAAGAAGGGATAATATCATCCTTTTCAGGGCTGTAGTTAGACATATTCCCGACGACCCCGCCGATCGGCGCAAATCCTTCGGTACAAAAAGGCTCCGTTATCTTCTCGACAAAATGTTCATCCAGGACAAGGTCATCGTCAAGAAAGATCACTATGTCCTTCGAAATAAGCGTCAGAGCCTTGTTCCTTGAGGCGGTCAGTCCGGAACTGTCCGGAAAATGTATAAGAGCCGTGTTCGGCAGCATTTTAGGGATATCCTTATCATCTATGATGCTTTTCCCGCCTTCTATGACAATGACCTCATCCGGAAGGCGTGTCTGTCTGCCGATAGAAGCAAGACAATCGGCAAGATCGGCATGCCGGTCCTTTGTAGGGATGGCAATGGAAACGGAAAGATTACTTGCGTTTTTCATGGAGATCTCTGATCTTTTCTGCGATATAAGATATGTCCTGTTCCGTTATCTTGGAATGGAAAGGCAAAGAAAGCACCTGGTCCGCTATAACATCGGTCACCGGAAGCGCCGGTATTTTCCTTCCTTTAAAGATGAGCTGATCGTGCGCGGGAGGAAAATACACTTTGTTCTGTATG
>CALFCX010000054.1 GCA_937950635.1 uncultured bacterium | reverse complement strand
TACGAGATGTAGCCGTGACTGGAGTTCAGACGTGTGCTCTTCCGATCTATCCTGAGGAGACAATGTTCGCGATAGTTTCAAAGACCTTTACGACAGCTGAGACCATAAAGAACGCTAACACCGCAAAACAATGGATGATAGAAAAGCTTGGGACCGATCCGGAAGTGATCAGGAGGCATTTCATAGCGGTATCCACGGCCGCCAAGAAAGTTGAGGCTTTTGGCATCGATACAAATAATATGTTCGGGTTTTGGGATTTTGTTGGCGGGAGATTCAGCGCGACCTCTGCTGTCGGCGCTGTTCCCCTGTCCCTTTATCTGGGTTTTGAGAACTTCAGCAAGATACTCGCGGGCGCTCACTATATGGACCGCCATTTCCGGACGGCGCCGTTCGCTTCTAATATACCGGTCCTTTCGGCTTTGATAGATATTTGGAACATCAATTTTCAGGGACTTAAAACAAGAGCGATACTTCCTTACGCACAGTCTTATGCGAAGTACGCCCCGCATTGCCAGCAGACCGAGATGGAAAGTAACGGGAAATCCGTTCTGATCGACGGCTCTCCGGTGGATTTTGAGACAGGGGAGATCGTTTTTGGAGAGCCCGGCACCAACGGGCAGCATTCCTTTTATCAGTTGATCCATCAGGGGACCATGCCTGTGCCGGCAGATTTTATAGGGTTTTTAAATCCTCAGTATCCGGTGGGGGCCGGAGAGACGATCAGTCATCACGAAGAACTGATGACGAACCTCTTTGCCCAGCCGGATGCCCTTGCTTTTGGCCAGAACAGCGATGATCCGCACAAGAGATTCTCGGGCAACAGGCCTTCGAACGTATTTCTTCTCAAAGACCAGGATCCGTTCTCTGCCGGATTGCTTCTTTCCCTTTTAGAGAACAGGGTCGCAACAAAGGGATTCATCTGGGGGATAAACAGTTTTGATCAATTCGGAGTCGAACTTGGAAAAAAACTCGGCCTTGATATAAGAAGAAGAATGGAGCTTTTTAAGGCCAATCCCGGAGACCCGATAGTATATGAAGGGCTGAATTCTTCGACGGCCGCCAATCTTAGGGCATTCTTATACAGCGATCTCTCAATCTAGGGGTTAAGTCAGACTTTCTTCTTTGGTATCGTGAAGGAAAAAACGCTTCCCTTGCCGGTATGGCTGTCAACGGATATTTTTCCTCCATAAGCTTCAACTAGGCTTTTTACTATCGAAAGCCCTATGCCGGTCCCGCCGTACTTAGCTGATATCTCCGGGGCCAGCTGTTTGAATGGTTCAAAGATATATTTAAGATCTCCTCTGTCTATGCCTATGCCGGAATCTTTTACGGATACCAGTATGTGGTCTTTTTCGTCCTTTGTAGAGATGATCACGTCGCTGTTATTGTCGGAGAATTTTACGGCGTTGCTGAGCAGGTTAACCAGTATCTGTTTTATTCTTTCGTGGTCGGCAAATATGGACGAGATCCTTTCGTCCGACTGGACCAATAATGAAATATTCTTCTTGGAAGCCATGTATTCTATGTTCACCGTCGCTTCGCTTATGGTCTTATTGAGGTCATACTCTTTTTCTTCTATGCCGAGAGATCCGGCCTCTGATTTTGAAAGGTCCAGCAGCTGGTTTATGAGATGCAGGAGATCATTTCCGTTCTTTTTCATCGATTCGAGCATCTTTATCTGTTTTTCGTTCAGGTCCCCGGCCTGTTTTTCGGAGAGTATGGAAATATATCCCAGAACGGTCGTGAGGGGCGTCTTAAGCTCATGGCTCATATTGCGCAAGAAATCAGATTTTATACGCAATGCCTTCTGAAGGTCAAAGTTGACCAGTTTCAGCTCCTTGGTCCTTTGCGACACTCTTTTTTCAAGTTCAAAATTCAGTTCTTTCAAGAGGTGATTGGTAAGCACTATCTCATTGGTCTCTTTGCTTGCTATGTAACCGAGAAAGGAAAGCATGAGCAGGATGATTATGGTTATTTCTATGGCGAGTATCGGCAGGTCCCTTATGGTGAACATAACAAGCAGAAGCCCGATTATTCCCATGACGACCACGAAGAACTGGAAGCCGAAGCAGTCCTGGACATTCTTGTCGCAGTACATGCACCTTTTGAACGGTCTCAATCCGGTCTTTTTCACCAAATAACAATTCTCTCCGTTGGTCCTCATTTTTGTTCCTCTCCGAGATGGTTCTTCACCTCTTTGACCAGATCCTCAAGATTGAAGGGTTTTGTTATGTACTTATTTGCTCCGGCTTTATAGGCTGTTTCTATATCCTCGGGATTGGACCTGACAGAGAGCATTATTATGGGGATGTGTTTGGTATCGGTACCGTTCTTTATCTCTTTGCATACCTCGTAACCGTTCATCTCAGGAAGGACCACATCGAGTATCACCAGGTCAGGGGAATTGGTCCTTGCGCAGTTGAGCCCTTCCGTGCCGGTGGTAGCTACCAGTATATTGTACCCGTTCTGCTCTAGGATGAGCTTTACGATCTCCAGATGGTCTTCAACGTCTTCTATTATAAGTATGTTCTTCAAAAGAGCGCTCCCGGATAGTGATCAGATACCGTGTCTGGCCTGTTTGTCCGCTTTTTCCATGGCCAGTATCGTTTTTTCGATACCGGATTCGTTTTTGGTCGCTTCAATAAGCGCTTCGTACAGCTTTTTTGTGCGTTCGTCCTCTTTTTTGAGCTGGTTTTCCAGCTGCTTTTGAAAAGCCGCTTTGCCGGCCGGCGAAAGACCTTTGTATGAATCCGAAAATCTTTTTATGCTTTCCCTAAGAGTTGCGAGAGGGTCTTTTTGGGGCTGTTCCATCTTCGGTAACTCCTTTGGTTTTTGTTTACAAAGTATTATAGCACTTTATCAACATGAGGCAAGGCTGTAAATACGGCTTTTGTTAATAAGAGGTTCTTTTACCGCCTTTAATTTTCAGTGAAATTCCGGAAACCACCTGACGATATATATATGGAAGGTAAGACAATATAAATATGACTTCAGTAAGCTCATCACAGTTACCCCCGGCTTTTTACAGGGCGCCTAAAGAGGTGCAGGAGCGGTTTTTAAAGATAAGAGAAGAGGGTGCCAGCGCAAGAAAGACCGTTGAAAGATGGGATGCGATTGAAACTGGCGGTATAGCAGCCGGCGGTACGATAATAGGTGGTTGTGCAATAGCTGTTACAGCTCCGGTAAGCGTCCCGACAGGGATAGCAATTGCTGGCGGAACTTTATTGGTTGGAGCTACATTGACCGGATGCGAAGGGCAAACACTTCCCCCGGAAATCCCGCCCAGGGATTTTGATACCGAAGAAAATTCGTCCGCGGAAGGTTCTGCGGAAAAGTCATCAAAGCAAACTCCAGTGTATGACGAGAATCTGCACATATCGCTTAAGGATCTCAGTGTTAAGACTGGGAATAAACCGGCCGAAATGCTTCCTGTATTGACGGTCGGATATACCAACGGGAACTGGGAGTTCAGAAGGTTTCAGGGGGAGGCCAATCATCTTGGTTTAACTTACGATAACCTTGAACCTGAGGACGCGGAAAACGCCGCATTCGGGTTGTGCGCACCTAATGGAGGCCTTCTTCAGCCGGCGGATATAACCGGAAAAACAATAGCAGTAATGAACCCCGACACCTCATCTGTTCTTGAGATAGGCGATTGGGTGATTTTCCCCAGGATATATGTAAAAGGCGATACTCCTAATCCTCTGGCAACACCGGAGAATACAGATGTCTGCAACCCTTTGAAATATTTGGCTGGTGAAGATGCCAAGTTCTTTTATGATACAGGGATGACACTACAGGCCCCTTACTACTTCAATCCGGATTTTCAGTGGACGGTCTATGCTTATGCCGACAGGGACATAGTGTCCCAGGATTACGGTGGGGCCGAAGGCAGGGTCGTAGACCCGGATATGGCAAGTATGAGATGGTGGGCATGGGCCGATGATACAAAAGGGGTCCCGAAGAACATGTGGACCGTATGGCAGCCTAATACAAATGCTCCATCAAGCTATAACACAATATCTTTGATATCCGGCGCTTCAATGGAACAAAAGCATGATTTCTTCTCGGGATTGGCGCTTCCCGAAACTCTTCCAGGGTGGCCGCCTGTCCCCGACATGCCGGAAGGCGGAGTTCCCAGAGACGGATTGACATATTACAATACAGAAAGAAATTCTTTTGACCGATACGGTTTTTCTATTCCTGACAGGGCTTATTCTCCGCTGGTATATGTTGCACCTTTTGAAACAGTGGAAAATCAGAACGGCGAAGCCGTTGGAAATCTTTGCCACAGGACTGATAATCTTCATGTTCAATTCATGATAATCAATACAGGGTTTGCCAAGCCCGATAATAGAGAAGGCCTGTATTGCAATATTAATTTCTTCCAGCGGAATACGGAGTGAAATTTAAGGAAAAACCCTACGATATATATATGTAGGGGATGGCAATAAATAAATTTTCGTAAAGGAGGTCGATAGGTTGGTCCGGCGCCCCGACAAATTTTGTAAAAAAAATAAAAAGGAGAAAAGAAATGGCAATAGAAGTAGGAAATTCATCGCAGTTACCACCGGCTTTTTACAGGGCACCCAAAGAGGTGCAGGAACGGTTTTTAAAGATCAGAGAGGAAGGCGCTAGTGCGAGAAAAACCGTTGAAAGATGGGATGCGGTTGAAGCAGGCGGTATAGCAGCCGGCGGTACGATAATAGGTGGTTGTGCAATAGCTGTTACAG
>CALFCX010000053.1 GCA_937950635.1 uncultured bacterium | reverse complement strand
AACCATCATAGCCCCAAAATAAGGGAAATCGTTTGTTATCAGAGATCTTGCTTCGTTGAACGCTATCTCATGCTTATGTTCTTTCATTTTGTTCATGTATATCTCTGCGTACCGGTCGGTTTTTGCACAGGAAGAAGGGTCTATTATTTCCGTTCTTGATATGTCTATTTCTTCGGAAACGGCCGCTTTCGTCACATCTTCTTTATTGCCTATGAGGACAACTTTCGCTATTTTGCTTTTTGAGGCCAATTCCGCGGCTTTTAGAACCCTGTGGTCGTCTGTTTCGGGAAGGACTATGGTCCTGTCGAGTTTTTTTGCTTTGCTCCAGATGTCGGAAAGAAAATCCATGATATTCCCAATATAGCAAATAAGGACGTATTATTCAAATGAACCGCTGCGCATTATATTCTCTACGGCATCGATCTTTTTTATGCCTTTCTCGGAGAATATATTCAACATCTTGTTCCATATGTAAAAGGTTGTTTCGCAGTCACCCATAGCCCTGTGCCTGTTAAGTACGGGGACTCCGAGATGTTCCGCCACCGTATGGAGCTTATGATTCTTGATCTGCGGGAAAAGGACCCTCGCTATTTTTAGGGTGCATATAACCCGGTTATTAAAAGTTTTTTTCAGATTCTTTTCAACATGATAACTTATGAAAGGGATATCGAAATCGCTGTTGTGCGCCACCAGGACCGTTCCTTCCGCGAAGGAGATGAGCTCCGAAAGAGCCTGTTTTATATCCGGCTTGCCCAGCGTCATATCCCTGGATATCCCGGTTATTGAAGTTATTTTTTCAGGGATATCGCATTTTGGGTCTATCAGCGTTGTGTATACGTCGATCTCTTTGGGACCTTCGGTCTTTATAGCTCCTATCTCTATGATCTCGCTCTTCTCGGGTTCGAGCCCCGTGGTCTCTATATCCACTATTAAATATCTTTGGTCTTCCAGTGTTCCCGAAGGCTTATGGCGCAGGAAAAAAGGATGGTCAAGAAGGCTGGTCATGATCTTATCAGTTCGTACTTTCTAAGCCCGAGCCCTATTTTTTCGGCATGCTCAAGCTGGACATTGTGGTCGACTTCAGGCCAGGTCTTTTTTATTATATCAGTTCCGGCTTCTTTGTTAGCCAGATCCAGACAGGCCTGATCCACCGCTACAGGGTCGGTGCCGGCGATCATTCCTATGTTCCTGATTATGGGAGGGCCGTTAAAACTGTAGCAGTCGCAGTTCGGGGATATGTCTATGGCAAAACTGAAATACGCGGCTTTTTTCCCGCCGACCGCACCCAGCGCGTATTCGGCCATTTTTTCCTGAACGGAGTCCGGAGAGCCGCTCCAGCTTATTTCTATGGCATTGTTCTGGCATGTAACGACGCATTCCGCGCAGCCTATACATTTATCGCTGTTTATGACGGCTTTTTTATTTTCCATGCTGATAGCGTTGACGACACCACTTAACGCACAATCCGCAGCCTATACTAGCGTCTTTTTGCACCAGGGGCTTTACATCAGCGTGCATTTGCTGTTTTCCGGAGCGGGATCCGAGCCCCATTCCCAGATTTTTTATCGCGCCGCCGAATCCGGTCAGTTCGTGCCCTTTGAAATGGGTCATGACCAGTATGGCATCGGCTTGTACGGCCGCCGATCCGATGTTCACTTCTTTGAAATGTTTGCCGTTGATGCGTACTTTTTCAAAGTCTTTTCCGTTAAGCCCGTCCGCTATGACGACCGGCAGGAAATCATAACCATGGGAATGGGCTGTTTCTATATGATCCACGGAATTGGAGCGTTTCCCTTTGTAAAGGGTATTGGCGTCCGTAAGGAAGGGTTTTGTCCCGAGATCTTTTAGTTTCTGAGCGAGCGGACGGACATTTTCGGGTTTCAGATATGCTTTATTGCCGGGTTCGCCGAAATGCACTTTTATCGCTACCAGGTCGCCGCTCTTGAACAGAGAAGAGAAACCGGCGGCATCGAATATCCTGACGATATTATCCGCAGATATGGAATCAGCCGGAAGAAAATATACTTTTGAAGCGTCCCGGGTCATTTATAAGCCTCTGGCTTCCTGTCTTTGTAAACGGGGATGGACTGTCTTGCTTCAGATATCTTTTTGAGATCTATGGTCGCCGTCACTACTTCCTCTTTTTCGGAGGAGCCTTTTTCAATTATCTCTCCCCATGGGCTTATTATCTGCGAATTACCGCCGTATTCATGTTTTCTGTCGTGTCCGACGCGGTTGCACCCGCACGCGAAAACTGCGTTCTCTATGGCGCGTGCCTGGAGCAGAACATTCCAATGGACTTCTCGTACCGTGGGGAATTGTGCCGGCAGGAATAATATCTCCATGCCATCTAGAGAGAGCTTTCTTGTAAGTTCCGGGAACCTGATATCGTAGCATATGGAGATCCCGATCTTTGCGTGTTCGGTCCTTATAGGTGAGGGGGATTTTCCCGAAGAGAAGTGTTTGTCTTCGCCGAAAGGGCTGAACGCGTGGACCTTGCTGTATTTTCCCGCTATTTTCCCGTCAGGGGCTATTACGAAACAAGTATTATATATATCATTGTTCGATCTCTCCGGTATGGATCCTCCTATCAGATAAGCTTTGCTTTCTTTGGCATGTCCTGCCATGAAGGTCATTATTTCATCGAAATAGTTATTTGTTATGCTCGAAAGATTTTCGTAAGCGAAACCGGTAGCCCACATCTCGGGCAGCACTATGTAATCAGATCCGCGCTTCGCGGCTTTCTCTATCAGATCAGCAGCTTTGCATAGGTTCTCTTCCACGCGGGCGGTCTTGATGTCCATCTGTATCAGTGAAACGGTTATCTTTTTCATCAACACACTAATCCTTTTTCATCCCTCGACCTGTTAATGGAGAGGGAGTTAGGGTTTTTCTAATTCTTTGACTTTCTTCACACAATCAAGAGCGTTCTTTACCTCTATCATATCCTGCCAGGTCAGCCATTTAGGGGCACCTTTTTCCTTTGAAGGGGATCTCAAAAGGTATGAAGGATGAAATATCGGCATGATCGAAATATCCGTATCCTTATATGAAAACCATTTGCCTCTTATTTTAGACATCGGCTCTTCATTGCCGAGTATCACTTTGCAGGCCGGAGCTCCCGCCAAAAGTATTATTTTGGGTGCCACCAATCTGATCTGCGCTTCCAGATATGGAAAACAGGCTTTTGTTTCTTCGTCTTTCGGTGTTCGGTTCTCCGGAGGACGGCATTTAACGGTGTTGGCTATGTACACTTCCTTATCCCTGTTGATACCTACTGATTCGAATATCTTTGTGAGTAGCTGTCCGGCCCTTCCGACAAAAGGAAGACCCTGTTCGTCCTCGTCAGCTCCGGGGCCTTCGCCTATCAGCATAAGATCGCACGGAGCCGGGCCGTTGCCGAAAACGACCTTGTTCCTTGTTTTGTGAAGTCCGCACAGAGCGCATTTTTCGGCGATCCCTTTAACCTCGTCGTAAGAAAGCTTTGAAAGGTCCGGAGCTTTTTTGAAAAGGTCCATTTGTATCTAAATATATCACTTTTAAGCCAAAATTACTATTGCCGCGCGGACGAATAAAGCCGGATTTTTTATGCAAGATTTTCCCTTTGTGATCCGAGGAAAGTTTAGAGGTATTTATAATATGGCAGATGGCGTAGAGAACGTTGCAAGTGCTCCGCAATCAACATATATCCCTTCCGTGTCTGCTCCCGCAACTTCCACATTGAACGACGCATCCTTTGCTGTCAGATCTTTTAAGGATAAGCAGGCTTATCTTAGAGATAACAAATTCTGGGTCGGGAAAGCTCCCAGACAGGATGTAGTGGAAAACCTCTATTCTCTCCACACATCGGGGAACATAACCGCTGACCATTGGAATATGTACGGGAACGCTGCAAAGCCGTGGGAAGAACAATCAGGACGAGTGAAAACTATTCCATCGAAAGTTTCCGACACTTCGGCTGCGGTTCCAGAAGAATCTGCTGATCCGGTTGAAAACCCTGTTCCTCCTGTGCCAGTACCTGAGGATAGGTCTGTAACTTCTGGGACTGGAGCTGTTGATGATGTTAACACAGGCGGTGCGGAACATGTAGTAAAAAAAGGCGATACACTTTCCGGGATCGCCAAGGATTATGATATTGACCTGGAAGACCTTATTGAGTTGAACAGAGGAACGATCAGACATCGCAATATGATCTATTTGGGACAGGTTGTAAAATTGCCGCAACAGGAGGTCTCTGTCAGCCCCGGCACGTCTTCACAAGAAGGATCTGTAGATGAAGAATCTCTAAATGAAGAATCTCTAAATGAAGAGCCCCCTAATTATGAACCTCATACACCTGAAGTCCCCGCATCCAAGACTATAGTAAGCCAAGTACCAATTTCATATGCTCATTTACTGCCTCCTGAACCAGAAGATGATATTGTGCAGGAAGAGCCGGTGTCTGTTGGCAGCTATTCGGTAGCTCCGGGAGAAGTCCCTGCCGCAGACTCCGCTAGATATTCTACAAGATCTGTTATGCCTGTAAGCCAGGATGAAATGTCCAATCCATACGTGATGGTTGACATTGGTCCGGATGAGTCTAGTCAAGGTCTTTATGAAGTCAGCTTGCCGCCATCCGAGGATCAGATCATTGCACAGTCTTTGTTCAATATGGGATTAGGTCCGTTGCGCGATGCTGTTTCTTTCATAAAAGATGCGGGAGAAAGGGTTCTCAGCACATCCAAAGATCTGATGGCCCGTGCGCAAGAACAATCCAGTGATTTTATGTCTGGATTGTTCAGGGAGCGTTTTATATACCGCATAGGCAAGGGGGATACTCTTACTGGCATCGCAAAAAAACATGATATTTCACCGGCCAGGCTCTTGTGGGACAACCGCGATAGCATCGAGGGCACAAGAATAAAAGAAGGGCGTTT
>CALFCX010000052.1 GCA_937950635.1 uncultured bacterium | reverse complement strand
CCCCGTGCTTCCGGACGAAGATAATTTTCCGTATACCATCAGGCTTGTTTCTGAGATACTGGGCTCCAACGGTTCATCTTCGATGGCATCCACCTGCGGCAGCACTCTTGCTCTGATGGATGCCGGTGTCCCGATAAAAGCGGCCGTGGCAGGGATCGCGATGGGGCTGGTCAAAGAAGGGAGCACTTACAAAGTATTTTCCGATCTTCAGGGGCTTGAGGATTTCCTCGGCGATATGGATTTTAAGATCGCCGGAACTGCCAGAGGGATCACGGCTATCCAGCTGGATATAAAGATCAAAGGGCTATCTCACGACATAGTAAGAGACACGTTTTCGCTTGCTAAGTCCGGGAGGGATTTCATCTTGAAGAAGATGCTTGATACTATCCCGTCCCCAAGAGCGGAGCTTTCAATGAACGCTCCTCGGGTTATATCTTTTTCGATCAACACCGAAAAGATCGGCATGGTAATAGGGCCCGGAGGAAAGAACATAAAAAGGATAATCGAAGAATCCGGCGCGCAGATAGATATCGAGGATGACGGGAGAGTGTTCATCACTTCGGTTGACGCCGAAGCGGCTAAGTATGCGCAAGAACAGATAATGTCCATAGCCGCAGATGCCGAGGTCGGGAAGATCTATCATGGTGAAGTGGTGAAAATAATGCCGTTCGGCGCTTTTGTGGAGATACTTCCGGGTAAGGACGGCATGGTACACATATCAAAACTATCAGACCATAGGGTCAACAAAGTCGAAGACGTGGTCAAAGTCGGCGATAAAGTTGACGTAAAAGTAACGGAGATAGACGCCCAGGGCAGGATCAACCTCACGATGAAATTCTGACGTCCCGCTATCCAAGTTTTCTATTGACAAGGCCCATGCATAGTATATAATTCATTAAGATCCCAGTATTAATAATAAATCATTATAGAAATAGGAACTGGTATGATAAAGGCCCTACAAAGATCGTTGCTTGTGGTCTTTGCCATTGTCCTCCTTTGTTTTTCCGCATCGATATCCTTTGCCGCGAACGTCACCTGGGAAGGTGACTTTGATTCCAACTGGAACGAGCCGGATAACTGGTCCATTGGAAGGGTCCCCCTTTCTGTTGATGACGTATTTTTCACTTCCGGATCAAATCCATGTTTGATATCCGTTGATACCTCCTATACGGTGAACAGCATAAAAATAAGCGGATATACCGGGGTCATCACTCAGGATGCTAACATGACGGTGACCGGGAACTTTTACCAGGATAGCGGGGCTTTTGTGTCTGACCGCACAAAAACATTTTCCTGTACAAAATTCTACTTGACGTACAACTCAGAATTTTACAGGTTCTCCGGCTCAGGATCATCTGTGGACCCATACTTGATCTATGATGTTTATGGGCTCCAAGCTATTACAGGTTTCTCAAGTTCGCACTTTAAACTCGCCAATGATATTGATGCTTCTGTTACTTCTAATTGGACGGATTATTTTGCGGCTATAGGGTATCCGGAATATTTTACAGGAAGTTTGGATGGAAACGGTTATTCCGTAAAGAACTTAAAATTGGACGGCACCTGGGAGCACTGCGCGATGTTTTATGAACTTTACGGAGCAACTATTACCAACCTGGGACTGGAGAGTGTATCAACGGAATACAGTGTAGGGGTCGTGGCTTTTAGAGCGTCGGGCAGTTCAAGAGTAGAAAATTGTTTTGTGTCGGGTTCCGGATATTCGTCTGCCGGTTTTATAGACGAGATCTACAACACGTCCGTTGTAAAAAACTGTTATTCCAATTACAACAAGCTTGGACTTGCCGCCAATTCTTATGGGGGCTTTGCTTCTCTTGCCGATTATGGAACACAGATCATAGATTGTTTCCATACCGGGAGGGATAATACCATAGGCAAAAAGTTATCCTCCACAGAAGCAAGATCAAAAACATCCTATACTAACTGGGATTTTGGGAGCGAATGGCTTATCGACCAAGGGAAAAGCATGCCGGTTTTGTACAACAATGTTTATTCCTGGACCGGCGGAGGGGTGTCCGGTTTTTGGCAGGACCCGGTCAACTGGAATAGAAAGTTAGGCTATCCTTCTTCTATATCGCACAGAGTGTTGATAAATACAGGAGAGTCGGTGAATATCAATACTCCGTCGACCTCAGAAACGATACGTTTAGGAGGATTGCAGATAGGCCCTTCCTACACCAAGAGACTTTTGTTGAGGGGGCCGTTCGAAATAGATAATTCCGGCACAAGGGAAGGAAGCATCATACTGCTTAACGGCACACTGGAATGCCAGTCGGGCAGCAATGTTCTGTTGAGGCTGGACGGTAATTTTATAAAAGCGGCTTCAGCGAGATTTAACGCGGGCGGGGGTACGGTCTCACTTGAAAGCTCTTCGTCTTCTTCAATATCAGGGTCCTTTGATTTTTACAACCTAAAATGTTCGGCTCCTGGAAAGACACTTTCTTTCGATGCCGGATCGGTCCAAACGGTCGAAGGTGCTCTTTCAATTAACGGGACCCCAAGCAACCCTGTTGTGTTGAAGGGCAGCATAAGAGGGGGGACAAGATGGATCATTGACCCCAAGAGTACGGCCAGTGTGTCTAACGCGATAATCATGGATTCGCGCAATATCAGCGGCGCCGATATTTCTGCTTCAACTTGTTATGACGGCGGCAACAATATAGGCTGGGATTTTGGCGGCTATACTATAACCGCCACATCCAATGCCGGAGGAGTGATGAGTTCTTCCGGAGAGGTAAAAGCCTCAAAATATTCCACGACAGAAATAGTGGTAACGCCGTCTTCCGGATATTATATAGGCAATGTCTGGATAGACGGGTTATCCACTACCGAATCGCTTTCAGGATCATCGAAGACCTTTGTCTTCAGTTATATAACGTCCCATCACTCCATGGAAGTGCTGTTCGTAAGAGATGGCGTAAAGATATGGGACGGCGGCGGAGATGATAACAACTGGTCTACCCAGAACAACTGGAGCGGCAATTCATCTCCGGGAGTGTCCGATACGGTCATATTCAACTCTTCGAGCACAAAAAACGTGTTTATAAACTTTAATATCAATGTCGGTTCTATATCGATAGAAGCGGCATATACCGGCACAATGATCCAGAGCATGGATGTAACTATACAGGGAAGTTTTGAACAGTACGGAGGCACTTTTATTTCTGACCCTCTGCACGATCTTACGATCGGGAAAAATTTCAGGATACCGGATTCATACGGATCGTTCACAAGATTTACCGGTGACGGGGACGATCTTAGCCCGTATTTGATCTATGATGTTTACGGACTTCAGGCCGCAAGGGTCAATTGGGACAAGAGCTTTGAACTTGCCAATGATATCGACGCTTCTCCTACCTCCAACTGGAAACGCTCAGCGACCTTCGAAGGATTTAATCCCATAGGTTTTTCGTCCATAGAGTCCGGTTATTATGGCGGTGCCACTAATCCGTTCACCGGGTCTTTTGACGGCAAAAATTATGTTATAAGCGGACTGAAAATAACGCGGAACAGGGTGTTTACAGGGCTCTTCGGTGCTGTTTATGGAGCTGAAATATCAAATATCGGCGTTGAAGATCTGTATATTGTCATAAAACCCAGTGATTTAGGTGTGGGTGTATACAATATAGGCGGTCTGATAGGAAGGATTGATAACAGTACGGTAACGGGATGCTTTGTTTCCGGTAATATAGTGGTTGCTACTGAGGAGGGTGGGCAGACTGGAAGTTCGCAATATATTGGAGGGCTTGTCGGAGTATCTGCATATTCCTCTTTTTACAATAGCTATGCCGTCGTAAATATTTATGGCTATGGATACGCCGACTATATCGGTGGGTTCTGTGCTGATATGTATGGTGGTACGGTTGACAGCTGTTATTCAAAGGGGAATATATTTGCTGTCCAATATGTCGGCGGGTTCGTATCGCAAAATACGTCATATATTTCTAACAGCTATGCTGCCGGTAATGTTATCTGTAATAGGGACCATGTCGGCGGATTTGTGGGAGGTGGCGGGAATATAAGCAACTGTTACGCGGTTGGCAATGTGACAGGTACCGGATATATAGGAGGATTTGCAGGGACCTATTATTGGCCAGAAACATGTCATAACAATTTCTTTGCCGACTCAAATTACGATAACGGTTTAGGCTCGCTCGAAAGCCTGTCCGACATGAAGAAGAAACAAACGTTCACCGGATGGGATTTCTGGAGCAAGTGGGCGATCGATGAAGGACAAAGCTTCCCGTATCTGCTAATGGAAGAATATAACTGGACCCCCAGGATCGAAGGGAATGATTGGGGGATCGCCGGGAATTGGACAAAAAACCTCAAAAGAGTGGCTGCGGCGCCTTCAACTAAGTACGATAAAGTGTATACCAACTCCGAAGAATCATTTTCGACCCCTGCTACGATGCTTGAAATAGGAGGATTGCATTTAGGCCCGGATTGCAATGTGCTGACATTGGGATCGAACCTTTTCATAAACAATTCAGGTACGACAGTAGAAGGTAGCCTGATAATTGCCGGCGGGACACTGGAATGTTCGGATAAGACCATATATCTTTCGGGACACCTATTTTTGAGCGCGGAAGCGGACCTTAAGAGCGATACAAGTGATTTTGTTATTACCGGAGAAGGGTTCTCTGTCGTTTTAGGTTCCCCAAGTTTTTATAACCTCACTATTGCCGAACCTGACAAGAACGTGTCTTTTGAGGCCGGATCTTATATTACCGTTGAAAGCGTGTTCTCATCCAGCGGCGAAGCTTCGCGCCAGGTGCTCTTGAGATCAACATCTTCAGGTACCAGATGGAACCTTGTGCCGATGGACGCTTCCGCTGCTAAAGTGTATTTTTCCGTGGTCTCCGACTCGAATAATTTAAGTTCTGAGTCAATAACTACGGTAAGATCGTTCAATGGAGGTAACAACAACGAACGCTGGATATTTGACGGACACGCGGTTTCCGCTATAGCCGGTATAGGCGGATATATTTCGGCGGAAGGAGTCGACCCCTTTGAGAACGCCCGCAGAGAAATAGGTGTGGCATCAGGAGAGACCATAAAACTTACGGTATCCTCAAAAGAGGGGTATTATATCGGTTTTGTCAAGATAAACGGCCTGTCCACTGATGAGGTACTTACGGACATTTCGAAAGACTTTTACATTAAAGTTGATTCTTACACCTCATTTGAAGCATATTTTGCTCCGATCGGCATACGTATATGGGATGGAGGGGGCGATTCCAATAACTGGTCTGACGCGTGCAACTGGACAGGGAATATCACTCCCGAAGCTTCCGATACCGTTGTATTCAACTCCACAAGTTCAAAATTATCTCTGATCGACAGTTTTAATCCCGGGAATACCATATATTCCATTTCCATAGAGTCGGTGAGCACCATAAGCATAAGCCAAGACGCATCCGTTTCTATCTTGACTTCTTTTGAACAATCGGGAGGCACTTTTGTATCCAACACATCTTATGATTTTTCTGTCGGAGCTACTTCCAACTTTTATGTTTCCAAGACCGCGACATTCGAGAGATTTGACGGCGGGGACGGCACGGCTGGCAATCCGTATATGATAGTGGATGTCTACGGATTACAGGCAATAAATTGTAAGCTTGATAAGTCCTTCAAGCTTAAGAACGATATAGACGCGGCTTCAACAAGATACTGGAATTGGAATGGATCTACTCATGAGGGATTTTCCCCTATTGGTTATTCCGCTATAAACCTTGTGCCGCCTACAAATCCTTTTAGAGGGAATTTTGACGGCAACCATAAATCCATTAGCGGGCTATATATTTACACTCCTAACAAGAAGTTCTCTGGTCTTTTTGGGGCTATTGGACATTCTGGTATTGATGGTTTCATAGGGAACGTAGGGCTGGAAAATATATATGTAAGCGGGGAATCTTATGTGGGCGGGCTTGTTGGATATTATTATCCATACTATAACTCGTCAGTAAGGGATTCTTACGTCCGCGGGAGCATAAACGGCGGCGATTATATAGGCGGCATAATTGGGGATGTTGCTGGAGGAACAAGCTACATTCGCAATTGCTATGCTGACGCTTCTATTGAAGGCAGATACAATGTTGGAGGAGTAATAGGATACAGCAATGGTTACTCAAATTATGTAGACGCCTGCTTCTCTTCTGGTGAGGTACATGGGAGTGGATATGTGGGAGGATTTGTCGGTTATGCCTGGGCAATGTATTTTTCAAACAGCTATTCTATCTGCAATCTGTTTGTCAAGGCTATTTATGGTAATAGTCCCTATGCGGGAGGTTTTTCCGGGGATACCGGTATTTTCTCAAATTGTTATGTTTCTGGAAACATAAGCCTTGAAGCAACTGGTAGCTTTGACAGCGATTATGTTAGTGGTTTTGCCCATAATCCAAATACCGTAACAAACTGTTATTATTCAAATTCATCATACTCAAGGGACGAAGAAGCGACGCTTGTCAGCAGGAACGATCTAAAGAAGGAATCTACCTTCTCTGGTTGGGATTTTACCAGTACATGGACGGTAGATGAGAACAACTCGTATCCACAACTCATGTGGGAGAATTATACGTGGACAGGAAGCGCCGACGGGACAAGCTGGAGTACCGCGGGCAATTGGTTAAGGAACCTGAAGATACCGTCCGGTGCCCCGGTCGGCACTATCCCTGCGGAAAAAATATATATAGGGACTGGTGAAGCTATTAACACTCCGGGAAGCGCTCTTACGGTCGGTGCTTTACAATTAGGTCCGAGCGTTGAAGGAACGGTCTATCTTGGAGCTAACCTGGAACTGGATTCATCGTACGGAAGGTCAGGTTCCCTGCGCATATACGGAGGCACTCTGGATGCGACGGAAAGCAGCCGCAACATAGAACTGGATGGGGATTTTATCAAGTCTTCGGGAGGAAGATTTATAGCGGGTAACGGCACTTTTTACATAAAAGACGGTTCTCGGCCGACAAAGATCCAGGGATCTCCTAGATTCTATGATCTTAGATGTGAAGTGCCGGGTAAAAGGATAAGTTTTGAATCCGGTTCCTGCGTAACTATAGAGGGATTGTTCAGGACCGAAGGGCTGTCAAGTAATCCCGTATTTTTGCAGAGTTCGTCTCCCGGGAACAGGTGGCGGATAAATCTGCTTGGTTCCAGGGATTATATAAATTATGCCGCGGTGCAGGACTCTCATAATATAAGCACTGAAGTGATCAATAGACCGAATTGCGCGGACTATAGTAACAACATATATTGGCTTTTTGGGTCGTATCTGGTAAGGGTCACTTATAACAGCGGAGGAACTGTGACTAATGGCGGGGATAACATAGTCGCGACCGGAGAGACAATAACGATCTCTATTACACCTGAAGCCGGTTATTATGTAGGTTTTGTGAAAAAGGACGGAGTCCCGACAACTGAAGGCTTTTCATTGCCTAATGTTGCTACTTTTGAGTCGGTTTCAAGTTACCACTCGCTTGAAGTTTACTTTGCAAAGAACGGTGAAAGAGTATGGTTCGGAGGCGATACCACCGAAAATTGGAGCGCTTCTATGAACTGGACCGGATATTCTGTCCCGACATCGGACTCAAGAGTGCTATTTAACGATGCTTCATCAAAGAATTCTGTGATAGACGCATCCTTTGCGGGGGTAATAGGGGATATTACCGTAGAGGCATCTTACTCGGGTGTTGTGACGCAGAACAAGAATTTAAGCGTTTTCAATAATTATCACCAATATGGAGGGACCTTTTTATGTTCGGCGCCACAGACTTATACATTAAGTGTCGGAAGGGATTTTTCCATTCCGACTACGGAAGGATCATTCTTGAGATATTCCGGGGACGGAACGTCGGAATCAACTGCTTATGGTATTTATGATGTTTTTGGACTTCAGGCAGCCAACTCAAATGTTACGAAGAATTTTAAGTTGATGAGGCCGATCGATGCTAGTACGACAAGATATTGGAATTGGAACGGAGTTACTTATGAAGGTTTTAGGTCAATAGGGGATATATTTGAATTCTCCGGGACCCCTCGATATTTTGCAGGAAGATTTGACGGACAAGGAAAGGTCATATCAAACCTGTATTCTCATAGGACTGATACTATGTCAAACGGTTTGTTCGGAGTGGCATCTGGGAGTACAATAACCGATTTAGGATTGAGCAATGTTCATATATCTGGGAAAGGTTTTGTAAGCGGTCTTCTGGCTTATGCTGCTGCGTGTAATATTTCTGGTTGTTATGTGACGGGATATATAAGTTCTGAACCGGTCACGTTCTATATATCTACATTTGAGGTCGGGATCGGTTCTTCCGGAGGATTAGTATCTCTCGGTATAGGTTGCAACATCAGTAATTGTTACTCTTCCGGAGAAATATCCAATACCGGTTATTCCGAATTTTTTATATTTGAACCTTTATCCGGCGGGTTGCTAGCTCTAGGTAGCGAAGCTCAAATATTGAACTGTTATTCTACAGCGTTGCTAACATCAGTTCCTGCCGGTTCCGGCGGTTTGATAGGTACTCTTTCAAGCGGAGTTATCAGCAATTCTTATTTTACCGATTCGTCACATGACAATACCCTGGGAGAGCTCAAGACATTTGATGAGCTTAAGAGGAAAAGCACTTTTGTCGATTGGGATTTTGATGATACATGGTCGATGGACGAGGGAATAAACATACCCTATTTCCTTTGGGAAATATGGAACTGGGACGGCGGTGCAGGGACCGGCACCTGGACGAACTCCGAAAATTGGACCAGAAAATCAGGCTGGCCGCTTTTGCCTACGGATAAGGTATATATAAACTATGGGAACCAAACTATAAGTACTCCGACAACCACGCTGACATTAGGGTCTCTAAAATTAGGATCAAGTTTCGAAGGAATTGTAAATTTAAGGAATGATCTTCTTCTGACTCCGGAAGCAAGATCAGGAGAACTAGCTATCCTTAATGGATCATTGAGTACAGGGGCTTATAGAGTCAGATTGTCGGGAGATTTTGTTGTAAAAGCACCTGGTCAATTTGTAAGGGATTCAAATAACGGATCTATTACATTTGCTGATACCCGGCTTATATCTTCTATATACGGGGACAACTCTTTCTATGATTTTATTTGTACAACGCCTGGGAAGATTCTGTCTTTTGAAGCTGGGTTCGTGCAGACGGTCGAAGGTACTTTTAGATTGAGCGGTGAAGCCGGGAACAACATAGTCCTGCGCAGTCTTTCCGACGGGGAAAAATGGTATGTGTATCCGACCGGGACCAGAGAAACGCCGTATTTCGTGGACGTAAAAGATTCCGATAATCTAAGTTCGGAAGCCTTAAACCCGTATTATTCACTAAATACGGGCAATACCACCAACTGGTTCGGTGATCACTATATCACTACCTATACCAACAAAGTCGGCCCTACGCTGGAATATCCGGGAGTATGGGGAACAATGGAACCGTTCGGGACCGTGCCGGTGGAACACTGGCAGAACGGGACTTTTGTCATAACTCCGTCTAACGGGTACAGGATAGTAAATGTGATGACGGATGGAGTGTCTTTGGGCGCTGTTTCTATACACACGTTCGAAGAAGTGTCCAGCGACCATACTATAGAAGCGATATTTACCATAAATCCTTTCATTATTACGGCGGAAGCTACCGGAATGGGGAGCGGAAGCATCCTGCCGAGCGGAGAAGTTGAGGTGGACTACGGGGCAAGACAGGTCTTTACGGTCGAAGCCGATGATGGCAATTATATCGCTTATATAAGGATAGACGGGGTCGTAACGAACGAGGGAGGAAATCCGAACATATATGTTTCCCCGTATTACATTACGTTTGAATCTATGCTGTTGCCTCATACTATTGAAGCGCATTTCCTCGATCTGAACGACAGGTTCTGGACAAGATACGGCGGAAGTCCGAACTGGTCCGAGCCTGGGAACTGGACAGGGAATACCACGCCGCCCGTAGGGACGAGAGTGTTCTTCAGCAGTATAAGTACCGAAGACGCAGTGATCGATCCCTCTTATCACGGATCTGTCGAGAGCATATATATGTTGAACGGTTATACAGGGGTGATCTCAGCGGAAACCACATTTACCGTTGAGGCGACTTTCTCTATGGAAAGCGGTTCGTTCGTGCAAAAAACGTATGATATGTATGTGGGAGGGGACTTCTATAATACCTCCGAGAACTATACCGGCAAATTCTTTATGAGCGAAGACTCGATCCCTGCCGGGTCATTTACTTCTGAAGGCGGAACTTTGTTCTTTAACGGGACTTCCACTCAGACTATTATGAGCGGTTCAATTCCCAATGAAGGGTTATTTAAAACAATGCCTATGGATGTCATACACTCAGGTAGCGGAATGGCAATTGTTACGGACGAAGCATTCGTGATCATGGGAGGATTTACCAACGAAGCGGGAACTTTCGAAGTCACACAAATGGCCATGCCGGGTGATTTTATCAATAATTCGGACATGATAGTTAATAACCAGGTCTTTTGGGTCATGGGCGATTTTGTGAATACCGGTACGTTCAGGGCGCGGGATACTGTCATGGAATTGGCCGGAAATTTCACCAATTCCGGTTATTTATCTTCGGAAGTAAGGTTTGAAGAAAACGAAGGAGAATATATCCCCGTAAGCGGCTGGGTGATCTTTAATGGCGATGGTCTGCAGATCATAGATACAGGGGGCACAGGAGAAGGGCATTTATTGCCAATAGTAGCTGATGTTAATCCGTTAGGGGGCGATATAGTACTAAATGACGGTATACGACGGCTTGTTTCTCCGTTAAGAACCCATGTAGTGTTTAATATATTGACCTTTGAAGCGAACGGACAGGATATATTCACGTCTGTTCTATTGAATGCGGCATATAACGGAGGGTCTTATGAAACCGTGTATATAGAATCAGCCCCTTCGTATTTTAGTCCGTTTATGGGTGACGAAGACAGATGCGAGCTGAGCGGAGATATTATTTTTCACGGACTAAGCTGCCGTGTTCCTGGGAAGAAAATATACTTTAATGAAGGCGTTGTGACAGTTGAAGCCGGCGGATATATCACCATAGAAGGATCTTCTGTTCCAACATCGCCCGAAATGACGGCATTACTGAAACATTCGGATAACTTGTACGATCAGTGGATGATAGATGCAAAGACACAGAGCAGGGATATCAGATATGTATATGTAAAAGATTCACTGAACTTGGACAGCACATCCATAGAAACAAGATATTGCGTGGACGGCGGGAACAATACCAACTGGATACTGGGCAGATATATAGCAGTATCCAGCAATTCCGGCGGTACAATAGAGCCGCCGGGGATCACATATTATGAATACCTTGACGCGGCGACATTTGAGATAAGGGCGGACGCCGGCTATTATATAGGTTATATTTTTGTGGATGGAGTTTCCGCGGAAGCCGGAGGAGGTTATTCGTCACCTTATTATGTGACGTTCGAATCCATGACGAGCGACCATTCCATAGAAGCGTATTTTGACAGGGAAGGCGTTCGTACATGGACCGGGCTCGGCACGAACGAATACTGGTCTAACCCTTATAACTGGAGCGACGGGCGTGTGCCTATGAGCACTGAAGAAGCGTTGTTCGTAGGGTCTAGGAACAGGAGCTCCATAGTGGACAGCTCATTTGGCGGGACAATAAAAGGGATATCTGTGGCCAGCGGATATACAAGCAGCATTACCCAGAGCAGGAACCTTTATATAACAGGAACGTTCGAACAAATAGGCGGAAGCTTTATATCTCCGGTAAATTATGCTTTCACGGTTGAAGGCAGTTTTTATATATCCGGTACCCCTGAATCATTCAAGAGGTTTGCAGGCAGCGGAATAGAAGGGGATCCCTACATTATATATGATGTATACGGGTTACAGGCTATGATGTGTTACAGGGATAACTATTTTGAATTGTTCGGCGATATTGATGCTTCTTCAACGGCACGCTGGAATTGGAACGGATCTACTTATGAAGGCTTTGTCCCGGTGGGCAATTATTCTCAAACATTTACCGGGAACTTTGACGGTAATGAAAAAACAATAAGTGGTTTGTACATAAGCAAAGAGTCGTATTATATAGGCTTGTTTGGACACGCGGATTCTGCAAGAATCGTAGATATCAGATTGCGTAATATCAGCGTAAAAGGTTATTCCCGTGTAGGCGGATTGGCAGGGCGCCTGACAACATCCGAGGTTTCTGGATGCTATGTAACCGGGAATATTAACGGTGACGGAGACTATGTAGGCGGATTGGCGGGCGTAAATTATTATTCTTCTCAGCAGATAACAAACTGCTATTCGACGGCGAATGTTACAGGGCGCCACTATATAGGTGGTCTGATAGGAGCCAATAATTCTCCAGTGGATAGTTGTTATGCGACAGGAAGTGTTTCCGGTACGGGGAATGCTGTTGGTGGATTGGCAGGTATTAGTTCTTCTACAATAACGAACTGTTATGCGATGGGCAACACGGACGGAGATCAGAAAGTAGGAGGGTTGTTGGGATACAATATATCTTCATCCGTTACGTATTGTTATGCGACAGGAGTGGTGAGCGGCAATACGGACCTGGGAGGTCTTGTAGGAACGAACGGCGGGACAGTGTCTATGTGCCATTTTACGGATGATGCGCACGACAATGGAATAGGATCGCTTGAAACAAGCTCTCAAATAAAGCAGAAGACAAGATTTGCTGGCTGGGATTTTGACAGGACTTGGACCATAGACGAATTAAAATCAAGTCCGCAGCTTATGTGGCAAGATGGGATATATACATGGACCGGCAGTGCGGATGGGATTACCTGGACAAATCCTAACAACTGGAACAAAAAGAGCGGATATCCTTCAACGAAAGAACATAAAGCCTTTGTTAATTCCGGAAGTTCAACAATAACAATAAACCCGACTTCATTGGGCGGGTTGCAGATAGGGCCTGAATTCTCTGGGATTGTGAAACCAGAATACGATATCACTTTTGACGGTACAGGAACAAGAGAAGGCAGTCTTGTAATACTCGGTGGTAAATTTGACGTGAACGATAAGAATATAAATATATATGGGAATTTTAAAAAAGCTTCCGAGGCTACTTTTGAGGCTGATGAGGCCAGGAGCGTTATTTTTACCGGTGAAGCTCCGTCTTTGATGCAAGGTTCAACAACATTCACAAGACTTACCTGTACTGTTCCCGGCAAAGCTCTGACTTTCGAAGCGGGGACTTTGCAGACTATAACGGAAAGGTTCAGGATCATAGGGACTTCCGGTAACAGGATAACTTTGCGCAGTTCATCTGAAGGGATGTCATGGATGATAGATCCTGCTTCGGCTGAAGTAATGAACGTGAACGTAAAAGACTCATCGAATGAAGCCGACTTCTATATAAATCCAGGGGGCTCGAATATAGATGCGGGAAATAATTATAAGTGGTTCCAATCTCTTACATTGCACACGATCACAGCCACATCGTCAGCTAACGGTATAATATCTCCCGAAGGAAGCGTCCAGGTACAGGAAGGAGGCAGCAAGACCTTCTATTTCTATCCGTCCTCCGGGTATTATCTTTCTTATCTGGCTGTTAACGGGATAAGCACTTCTACGGCTTTAAGCTATACCTTCACGAACGTGACATCTGATAATACTATCTACGCCTCTTTTTCGGCTATTTCGGATATAAGATACATCACGGCGGAAGTGGCCGCCAATCAGGGCGGTACTATAGAACCCATAGGGATAATTTCCCTCCAGTCTGGTACCGGAAAGATATTCAGGATGTATCCGAACGGCGGCTGGTATATAAATGATATTTTGGTCGATGGCGGGTCCGTAAGTCCGCTGAACTCCGTATATGAATTTACCAATGTGACGACAAATAGGACCATTGCGGTCCAATATGCTCTGAATGACGGCTCGGTGTATCTGATCACCGCCGAAACATCCGGGAGCGGAACGGGTACGATACTGCCTTCTTCCGCAGCAGGTCCTATTGGCGTAAAACCCGGGCAGAATATGACCTTCTTCATGGAACCGGATGTCGGCAATCATATGTCAGGTTTGTATGTGGACGGCAATCCGCAAACCTTACAGTCGCAATATGAGTTCGCGAGCGTAGGTTCAAACCATATAATAACCGCTTCGTTCGAACCGGATACTTTTACGATAACCGCTACTTGCGGAGCATACGGAACAATAACTCCGGAGGGTAGTGTTTCGGTAAATTATGGCGAGGATAAGACATTTTTAATAACTCCCGTAGCCGGATACCGCGTGAACGAATTATTCGTGGACGGATCCAGCACCACGGCAACCACAGAATACGAGTTCATAAATGTGACCTCTGACCGGAGCATTTATGCGACATTCACCGTGGAGCCGATAGCTATAACAGCAACGGCAGGGACGGGCGGAAGAATAAGTCCGAGTGGAGAAGTTAATGTTATTTATGGTGCGGACCAGACGTTCAATACCCAGCCTGACCCCGGTTACCAGCTGTCCGGGATCCTGGTGGATGGGTCATCGTTCACTACTGAATCGAGCTACACATTTTATACTGTTACACAGTCACATACAATTGAAGCGACATTTGAAGCGTATGGGGAGACCACATTATATATCACTGCTGATGCGACCGGAAGCGGGACCATAGAGCCGATAGGTATCGTTGGCGTAGGGCCCGGAGGCAGTCAGCAATTCATTATGATCCCGGATTCAGGATATCATATATCTTCTCTTACGATAGACGGAACATCCAGTACGATCGAATCGATCTATACGTTCTCTAGCGTTGCGACGCATCATACGATAAGTGTTGTATTCGCATCCAATGCGGGAGCGGATGTAAGACTGATAACTGCGGAAACGACTGGCCAGGGAACTATACGCCCGAACGGGACCATAGGCGTGAAACCGGGCGCAAGCCAATCATTCTTTATGGCGCCTGCCGAAGGTAATGTTTTGCTTGATCTGATGGTGGACGGCGCCCATATCACCCCGGTATCCTTATACACCTTTAGTAGTGTTGTAACTAACCACAGCATCGAAGCTGTATTCAGCAGTTTGTACACCCCTGGAGCTCCGACCGGCTTAAGAGTGGGGATAAGCGGGACTGATATTTCTTTGGCCTGGAACCAGGTCGATTACGCAACAAGGTATATTATATATAAGAGTGCCGACAAATTTGCCGCAATAACAGGATGGGCTTCAGCGGATACAACAAGTTCCTTGACATGGACGGATACAAATGCGACAATTTCAACGACAGAAGCCTATTATATAGTAAGGGCTTTGAGTGCTGGAGGTGAAGGTCCAAACTCCAGCATGGGAGTGTACAAGAAATTGGTTCTTACGTATAATGTTGGGGACACGAATGATAATGTAATAGGTTTGCCGTATACGACGTCATTACAGAAGGCTTCTGATATAGTGACATCCATAGAGGGTGGTACAGGGCCGGGGACAAATCAGTATATAAGCTCTGTAGGGATATGGAATTCAAGCGGGCAGAATTACTATACGGCATATCAGTATATAGATGGGATAGGTTGGTTGGGTGATGGTGAAGCGGCACTGAATCCAGGGACAGGAATATTGCTGTTGTTATCAGGCAATAATAGCATTGCGAGCGTAGAAG
>CALFCX010000051.1 GCA_937950635.1 uncultured bacterium | reverse complement strand
CCCGATGTGCCTTATAAGCGCGGAACTGGCTTATAAAAGGATCGTCGGGAATAATACTTCCGGCCCTTTAAGCAAATTATAGTTCATCCGATCCCGCAGGAAGAGTCTATATATCCGGTTATCTCTTCAAGTTTATCCACGATCACATCGGCTTTCTTGAGATATCCCTTAGGAAGGGACGTCGTAACGGCAAAACAGAACATACCCGCAGCTTTTGCGGAAGCTATTCCGTTTGGAGCGTTCTCCACTACGGCACATTCCGACGGACGGACTTTAAGGGCTTTTGCCGCTTTAAGATAAGGGGCCGGATGCGGTTTGCCGACCTTCAAATGGTCCCCGGCAACAATAACATCGAACTTATCCCGTATGGCTTTCGGCAGTATCTTCTTTATCTCCTTTTCCGTAGTGCCCGAAACCAAGGCCAAAAGATACTTTTTGGCTTTTATACAAGACAAAAAATCCTCAACCCCAAAAAAGATATGCCTCCTGAAATATTTCTTGAATATCTTTGCGCGGTCCTTAAATATCCTTTTGCCGACAGCAGAAGTGAACTTAATGCCTTCCCTAGAGAACAGCTCTTTAAGCGTTTTTTGCCATTTCTCCCCTTCCCTTATATAAGCATCAAAAGCCGTAGCCCTTATACCATAGGGCCTCAGCGCCTCGTACCAGGCAATATAGTGGTATGGCATGGAATCCACGATGACCCCGTCCATATCGAACAGGACCGCAGAGAACATCTTTTTTTTCATCAAATCTATTATAACAAAACTTGCCAACCCGGAAAAATTGTTCTACTATATCAATAAATGGATTTCCCCACTAACAGGCTTGAAGCGCTGACGGACGGCATCTTTGCGATAGCAATGACCATACTGGTTGTTTCTCTTGATATCCCTCACTTAAGCGGCGGGGCCGCCAACGGGGATGTGAGCTTCTTTCTCTTTGGACAGGCCCACAAAATACTGAATTATTTTTTAAGCTTCGTTCTCCTCGCGGTCTTTTGGATACAGCATCATGAGCAGTCACACGTAACCGACCGCACCGACAACTCCCACTTGTGGATAAACATGTTCCTGCTGATGTTCATATCGCTTATCCCTTTCACTACTTCCCTTATCAGCACTTTCACTTTCGACAGACTTGATGAAGGAATATTCGGATTCAATATATTGCTCATAGGAATCCTTTTTTATGCGAATTTGTATTACGCGGGCACGAGAGACTGCATATCAAAAAACTGCAAAGACCAACCGACACTGATGCAAAGTTTGAAAGCAAAAGCCATTATAACCCCCGCAGTAGCAATAGCCGGCATAATCTTCGCTCTTTTTACCCCGTATTACAGCCCGTTCGTGTATCTGCTGATCCCCATATTTATGGTCATAAAGTCGGGAAAGAAAAGATCTCAATAGACCGTTATTTTATAAGTTCTTGTTTCATAAGGCGGAACATCTTTTTCCCAAGATCTTCTATATACGAACGTCATCTCGATATTTCCATTATTAACGGCCTTTAACAACCATGTTTCATATCCTCCGGAACCCATAAGCCCGGTATTTATCGAGGCATATGAGGACTTCAGCACTTTTATACTGCCCTCCGGAGACACATGGACCAAAGACCAAGAATATCCGGTTGTATGATTTGCTTCCATGGTAACGGCAAAAACAGTATCAAGATTGACCTTATGATCCCGGCAGAACTCATGTCCTCCGGCAAGGCCGGAGGCAGTGAGCAAAAAAAACAGAATAAAAAAGGCAGGAATATTTCTTATCATACTGGAATTATATCACCGCATGGCATAATAAAGGCCTTTTTGGTAGAATAATAGGGAACGAAGGGAGCACAAAATAATGTCTAATAAAGTGAAAGGCTTGGACAAAGGAAAACTCTTCCTGTTCGCTTTAAGCACATGCGTATGGTGCAAAAAAACAAAAAAGCTCCTCGAAGAACTCGGAGTTTCCTATGAATTTGAGGATGTTGATCTTCTGGAAGGGCCCGACAGGGATAAGGCCCTGAAAGAGTTCGACAAGTGGAACCCGGGAGGAGGATTCCCTCTGCTGGTATTGAACAACACAAAATGCATAAAAGGTTTCGATGAGGAAGAGATCCGAAAGGCACTGAAATGAGCAGCGTCGATGATCTCTTCGAAAAACTGTCAAAAGAAGCCAGAGAAAGCGGCTATTTTCTCAATCCTGACAAAGAATTCGTTCTTGAACTGTGTGCCGGACTTTTGACCAACGAAAAAAGGTTCGGTTATATGGCCTGCCCGTGCCGGCTGGCTTCGGGATCAAAAAATAATGATCTTGACATAATATGTCCCTGCGATTATCGGGACACCGACACAGAAAAATACGG
>CALFCX010000050.1 GCA_937950635.1 uncultured bacterium | reverse complement strand
GCAATCACTATGGTGAATCAAACTGACTTTTTTCCGTAATGCTTTTTAAATTTAAAAAAGTCCTTATCTGTTCTCTGTTCTCTTTTCTCTATTCACTAAAGAATACGAGCCGGTACTCATTGCGCAAACTTTAAATATATAATACTTAAAGTTAAAGCTCCGAAAAAGACGAAACCCCGAAGCGTGAGCTTCGGGGTTTCGATAGACCTGGCAATAACCTACTTTCCCACCCAGTTCCCCGAGTAGTATCATCGGCACGTAGCGGCTTAACTTCCGAGTTCGGTATGTTATCGGGTGTGGCCCGCGCGTTATCGTCACCAGGAAAATAATTTTTTTTAGAGAACAGTGTATAGAGAATAGTGAATAGTTGCGGATTATTGATATTTAGAAGACGCTTACTAGCGTAAAAGACTTTTTAAATTTGTCGAAAAATCCTTATCTATTCTCTTGTATAATAAAATTAAACATTAAAATTTAAATGGTTCTTTAAAAAATCCATATTCGTTCCTACCTCTTTCCCTGTGGGATAGGTCGCGCCAGCGGCGCGGGTTAGGGAGATAAATTGTCAATATTCCTTATAGATCCCTTCTCCCGGGTTGCGGGCCTCTTCGTTCTCCGGCTCTTCCGGGCCGCAGACCCCGTCTTGCGGCAAGACGGGCATTTTCAACAAATTTGACATACTTTGTTTTATTTTTTATAATTTTATTAGCAAAAAAATATAAGAGCTAACGATTATTTATAAAGACATTCAGGAATGCGTGCACGTCTTTTCACTGGTTTTTTTGAACGTTGAACAGAAAGTGCCGATCCCTGCATTTTTAGATATCCTTTTACTCGAACGATCTTGGGGCCGCTTGCGCTGGCCGTATCAGACTCACAAGAATGAGCTATGGGATATCAATGTCTTTGCTCAATCAGTATAGCTCCTATATTAAACCTTTTTAGGAGGTTCAATATGATTATATCAAACCAGGCAAAAAAAATCAAGAGCGATACCATTATCGGTGTAGACATTTCACAGGACAAATTCGATATAGCCATTACCTCCAAAGAAGGCCCGGTTCATACGTTTGCCAACGATCCTAAAGGGCATCAAAACTTCATTAAGCTCATTAAACCTCTTAAGCCCAAACTTATCTTAATGGAGGCCACCGGAAAGTGCGAAACAAGGCTTGCTCTGGCTTTGCAAAAAGCTAAACTTCCATTCCGTATTGAAAATCCAGCGAAAATGCGCTCTTTCAGCAGGTCTATGGGAATGATAGAAAAAACGGACAAAATCGATGCACGAATGATAGCCCTTGCAGGCGAAAGGCTCGATATATCCGCGAAATCATCAAAGCTGAACCATTTAATCATAAAACTTAAGGAACATGTCCGAACCAGGTTTACGCTCATCGAGGAATTAATCCGACTTGAAAACATTATGGACAGAATGCTTGACGCTGATTTGAAGATGGAATTGCTCAAACTTCACACCAGAATATCTGAATCAAAGGAAATCGTTGAAAAAAAGATTAAAAAAATAATTGATAGCAACGAAGAATTTTCATCCAGATATAAGCTTTTGACATCAGTTCCGGGAATAGGATTCGTTACTGCTGTTACGATAATTGCCGAATGTGAAGAACTTGGTGAAACGGGACGCGGCCAGCTTGCTAAGCTGGCCGGACTTGCCCCACTGGCAAACGATTCCGGCAAAATGCAAGGCCGACGGCATATAAGAGGCGGAAGGAAAAATCTCCGCAATGCCCTCTATATGGCAATGCTTGCAACGGTTAAGTATAACCCGAAGATCAAGGCGTTCTACGAACGTCTGAAATCTAAGGGAAAACCGCCAAAAGTTG
>CALFCX010000049.1 GCA_937950635.1 uncultured bacterium | reverse complement strand
GCACATTGGCAGACGTGGGGCTGGGTTATATCCATCTGGGACAGGCCGCCACGACGCTTTCCGGGGGCGAGGCTCAGCGCGTTAAGCTTGCCACGGAATTGTCGCATAGGAGCACAGGCAAGACCCTTTACATATTGGATGAACCGACTACGGGACTGCATTTTGACGACGTCAGGAAATTGCTGGAGGTGCTGTCACGCCTGGTGGATGCCGGGAACAGCGTTGTAGTTATCGAGCATAATCTTGATGTCATAAAGACCGCCGATCACATAATAGATCTTGGGCCCGAAGGCGGGGGCAAAGGCGGGTATATAATAGGAGAAGGGACCCCCGAACACATAGCTTCAGTCAAAGGGTCCTATACGGGGCGTTACTTAAAAAAGGTCCTGATGGTGGAGTAGACAGAAAAGGAAGGTGTTTGTTATGGCCGATGAAAAATTGCCGCCGCAGAACATTCCCGCCGAACAGTCCGTGATCGGGGCCATGCTTCTTGACAAGAACGCCATAATGCAGGCGGTCGAAATACTTTCCCCTGACAGCTTTTACAAAGAAGCTCACCGTTATATATATGAAGCCATCTTGTCGATCTCGGACAGGAACGAGCCTGTGGACCTTATAACCGTTACGGAAGAGCTCCGCAAAACAGGGAAGCTGGATGCGATAGGGGGGAGCGTATATATTTCCGATCTTTTGGGAAGCGTTCCCACAGCGGCCAATGTCGGTTATTACGCGAGACTTGTCGAGGAAAAAGCGATCCTCCGCAGGCTTATCGAGGCCGGTACGGCTATCGTGAATGATTGTTTCGACGAAAAGAATAAAGTTGATTTTGTCCTGGATAATGCCGAAAAGACCATTCTTGAGATCGCGATGAAAAAAGCGAGGCAGGGATTTTTCAAGATAGACAATATCTTGAAGGATGTTCTGGATATAATGGACAAGCTTTACGGTAAAAAAGAGGCTATCACAGGCATCCCTTCAGGATTTCCCGATCTTGACCGATTGACTGCCGGTTTCCAGAATTCGGATCTGGTGATCCTCGCGGCCAGGCCTTCAGTAGGTAAGACCGCTCTCGCGCTTAACTTTGCCCAGAACGTCGCTATCAAGTACAAAATGCCCGTAGCGGTTTTCAGCCTTGAAATGTCAAAGGAGATGCTGGCACAGAGGCTTCTCTGTGCGGAGGCTGAAGTTGACAGCCAAAAAATAAAGACGGCCAGCCTGTCCGACGGCGGATGGAAAAGGCTGATGAAGGCCATAGAAAGATTATCTCAGGCCCCCATATTCATAGACGATTCTCCTTTGCTTACGGCAATGGAGATGAGAGCCAAAGCCAGGATGCTAAAGAAAGAGCACAATATAGGGATGATAGTCGTCGATTATCTCCAGCTTATGCAGGGGAGACAGAATATCGACAACAGGGTCCAGGAAATATCGGAGATAGCCAGTTCCCTGAAAACCCTTGCAAGGGAAATAGACGTTCCTGTCATAGCGCTTTCACAGCTTTCAAGGGCGATAGAACAGCGCCAGGACAGGATCCCGCGTCTTTCCGATCTGAGGGAATCCGGAGAGATAGAACAAACAGCCGATATGGTATTCTTTATCCACAGGGACGATTATTATAATCCTACAAGCGATAAGGGTAATATCGCGCAGCTCATAATCGCAAAACACAGGAACGGTCCTACCGGCCAGATAGATCTGGTTTTCAGGAAGGAATTCACTAAATTTGAGAGTAAAACCGCTTATGAAGTTTCGGCTTAGCGCTGTCCTTCTGGCAATTTTAGCGGCGTCCGTTTCCGCGTCAACGAAAGGCGTCAGCATAAAAGCCGATACAGTGTCTTACACGAAGGACAAGGGCGTTATCGTAGCTTCCGGCAGTGTCGAGGCCAGCTACAAAGGTTCTGTCGTTACGGCCGACAGGATCATTTTTTTTACCGCGGAATCACAGGTCATAGCCGACGGCGATTTTACTCTTTCAAAGGATAAAGCCCGGATAACCGGAAAAAAACTCGTCTACTACTTCAGGACAGAAAAAGGTTCGGCTTCCGAAGTTAGGATAAATCTCGGGACCACCTGGATCAAGGGAAGTTCCATAGATATGGACAGGGAGCAGATCCGCATAACCGAAGCTGAATTCTCATCCTGCGATCTTGACCGTCCGCATTATAAAATGTCCTCCGCTAATATGGTCTACTATAATAAATCCGGTTGGATCGTGCAGAATTGGGGGCTTTTCTGGCTTGGGGATATTCCGGTATTCCCGGTCCCTACCTATGTGTATGATACCGGCCTTATAGGCGGGTTTTACAGAAAAAAGAATCCGGTCCCGCTCCCGGAAATAGGGTCCAACGATGTTGACGGATTCTATCTTAACGAAAAGTTTATTTGGCGGCTTTCAAGCTACAGCTACGGCATACTGGGGATCAACTACGGTTCCAAGAAAGGCCTGGGCGCGGGTTTTGAAGGGAATTATGTCCTTAACGATTCCAACGAAGGCGGTATCCGGCTGAGCACTTACGGGTCCGACGGCTTTTCATGGGGAGCCACGCATACTTATTACTTCGGGGACCCTGTCCCTACGGAAAGGCTCAGGCCTTTGCTTTATGAGGTGCTGGAAATACCTCCGAGGAAAAAATATGATGTGACGCTGGACCTGTCCTACCGTGAGAGGATAAATTATGAAAGGGTCACTCTTATGCCGATGGTCACATTGAGATATATAGATGTCCCTTTTTCATTCCTTGATTTCAATCCAAGGCTTGAAGCTTCGGCCGGTTCCGTTTCGGAAGAAAGCTCCGGCGTTAACCTGTTCAAGACCAACCTGAAGAGCACTTTTGATTATGTACACCCTGTTTCCGAGAAAACCTCTTTGCGGGCGGGTCTCGACGCTTCTTATACAGGTTACGGTTCTTCCTCAAGCTGGTTCAACTTACTGGGAAGACTTGACCTTTCCAGGGAGTTCTCTGACAATCTTGAGGCCGGAGCGGGATATTCCCATTATTTCATCAACAACGGAGGTAGTCCGTTCAACTACGAGAATTACAGGTATTTCCCGTTTGATGAGATCAGGTCGCATATTGCCCTGAAACTGTCAGGGTCGACCCTCGGCATAGCTGTGTCATATAACACTCCGCTTTTAACGGTCAGGGATATAGACTATAATGCAACTATAGGTCTGCATTGTTTTGATGCCACCTTCACATGGAGGGCGGCGCGCCAGGAGTTCTCCGTTTCTCTTAATCTTGCGACGGATTAGAAAGGTCTTTGAAAGAATGGGTAAAGGTTTTTTTATAAGTTTTGAGGGCACCGAAGGATGCGGCAAATCCACGCAGGCCAAGCTTCTCGAGAAGTATCTTAAAGGTTTGGGTAAAAAAGTCGTGTCCTCTCTGGAGCCGGGTGGTACAAAGGTCGGCCGTCAGATACGGAACATACTTCTTTCAACCCAGGAGCCGTTGGTCCAGAACGCCGAACTTATGCTTTTTGCCGCCGACAGGGCCCAGCATGTTGAAGAGGTCATAAGGCCGGCTTTGGAGGCCGGGGCCATCGTGATATGCGACCGTTTCACGGATTCAACTATTGCCTACCAGATAGGCGGAAGGAAGCTCCCGGAAGAGCTGGTCAGATATCTGAACTCTGTCTCAAGCGGCGGGCTTATCCCTGACATTACGTTCCTGCTGGACCTTTCTCCGGCTGTGGGGCTGCCGCGCGCGATCGCCGCAAGCGATCTTGAAAGCGGCAAGATAAAGAAGATCGACCGTTTTGAAAAGGAAAAGATAGCTTTTCATGAAGAGGTAAGAAGAACTTATATCCAAATGGCGGCCGACGATCCGGAGAGGATAAAAGTAATAGATACGGAAAAACAGGACATAAACAAGGTCCATGAAGAGATAAAGCGCATAGTAAAAGAGAGGATAGGATCATAGATCAAGAAGGAGGTTTGTATGGACCAGGATAAATTGGCCCTTAAAAAACTGATGAAGCAAAAGGCCGTAAAGACAGGGGCGTTCACTCTCTCGTCCGGTAAAACGAGCGATTTTTATGTTGATGCCAAACAAGTGACGCTGCATCCGGACGGGGCCTATCTGGTCGCTAAGATGATACTTCACAAGATGAACGGATTGAACGCAAAACATATAGGCGGGCTTACGATAGGGGCCGACCCAATAGCCGCCGCTGCCGCTCTTTTAAGCAGGGAAACGGACTCTCCCGTGTCTGCGTTCATTGTACGCAAAGCACAAAAAGAGCACGGGCTGAAAAAAGAAATAGAAGGGATCATCACTCCCGGATCTGATGTTGTCATAGTAGATGATGTCATAACGACCGCAAGCGCTACTTTGACGGCCATAGCCGCCGTGGAAAAGATAGGCTGCAAGGTCGTAAAAGTGATCTGCCTGGTAGACAGGCAGGAAGGCGGCTCCGAAGCTCTTTGTGAATACGATTTTGATCCCATATTTACAAAAGAGGAGCTCATGAAATGAAGAAAGCCAGAAGATCGGTAATAGACCGGAAAACCAAAGAGACCCATATAAAGCTTTCGCTTGACATTGACGGTTCCGGAAAAAGCAAGATAGTTTATCCTATCCCTTTTCTGGGCCATATGCTCACGCTGTTCTCCAAACACGGACTTTTTGATCTTCAGTTGAGGGCCAAAGGTGATATTGAGGTGGATATCCACCACCTGGTCGAAGATACCGGCATCGCTTTGGGAGAAGCTTTCGCGAAGGCCCTCGGCAGCAAAAAAAAGATAGAGCGCTACGGCCATGCGATAATCCCTATGGACGAATCGCTTGCCGAAGTGCGTGCCGCAGTGGACGTATCCGGCCGGCCGCATCTTACCTATAAGGTCAAGTTCCAAAAAGAGCTTATATACGCGATGCTCGGCAAAGAGACGGTGCGCATGTACCTCGATTCGCAGATGCTTGAGGAGTTCTTCGAGGCCTTTGCCATGAAGGCCGGCATATCGCTCCATCTGGACCTTATAAGAGGACAGAACACCCATCACAAGATCGAAGCGCTTTTCAAAGGTTTTGGCATAGCGCTTTACCGTGCCTGCCGTATAAATCCCAGGAAAAAAGGCGTTCCTTCTACAAAAGGTATATTATAGAAGCCGTGAAGTCATCTGAGATAAGAGAACGGTTCCTTAAATATTTCGAAGGCAAAGGGCATACCATACTTCCGGGCTCTTCGCTCATTCCGAAAGACCCGACCGTACTGCTCACCGTTGCAGGCATGCTCCAGTTCAAGCCCGTATTTCTTGGGCTTGAAAAAAGCGCCGTTCCGAGAGCGGCCACTGTTCAAAAATGTATAAGGACGAACGATATCGAGAATGTGGGGCACACGGCCCGCCATCACACCTTTTTCGAAATGCTCGGCAATTTTTCCTTCGGGGATTATTTTAAGGATGATGCCATCGCTTTTGCATGGGAACTTCTTACCGCTCATTTCAATCTTGACCGCTCAAGGCTTTGGATAGCTGTTTATGAAAAGGACGAAGAATCGGAGAGAATATGGTCCGACAAGATCGGAGTGAAAAAAGACAGGATAGTCAGACTGGGGGAGGACAACAACTTTTGGGCTGCCGGGCCCACCGGGCCTTGCGGTCCGTGCAGCGAGATATATTATGATCTTGGAGAAAAATCCGGGTGCGGCAGAAAAGACTGCTCTCCTGGCTGCGACTGTGACAGGTTCCTTGAGATATGGAACCTGGTCTTCATGGAGTTCAACAGGGATGAAAGCGGAGCGTTAAGCTCTTTGCCTAAAAAGAACATAGATACCGGCATGGGACTTGAAAGGATCGCTTCCGTACTGCAGGGAGTTTCGACCAACTTTGATACCGATCTTTTTGTCCCTTTGCTGGCCAAGATAAGATCTCTTTCTTCTTCCGGGGGCAGTATTTCAGGCGCTTCAGCAAAAATAATAGCCGACCATGTCAGGGCAGCCTCTTTCCTTGTGGGGGACGGGCTTGTGCCTGCCAACGAAGGCCGCAATTATGTACTGCGCAGGATAATAAGAAGGGCAGTGATGCACGGCAGAAAAATAGGGATAAAAGGGCCTTTTATATCAAGCCTTTCCGAAGAGGTCGCAAAGATTATGGGAGGCTTCTATCCTGAATTCATTTCCGGTCTGGCCGATATAGGCAGGATACTGGATACGGAAGAAGAAAGCTTCCGCAGGACACTTGAAACCGGCATGGAGATACTTGAAGATGTTATCGGCCGATCTTCCGGAGGAGTGGTCTCGGGGCCGGATGCTTTCAAGCTTTATGACACTTACGGGTTTCCCGTGGAAATGACCAGGGAAATAGCGCAGGAACGGGGTTTGTCGGTGGATATGGACGGGTTTAAAGATTCTATGGCTGGGCAGAAAGAAAAGAGTAAACTATCTTCGAAGAAATATTCAATGGGAGCAATTCCTCAGATAAAGGGATATCCGGCTACGGAATTTGCCGGTTATGATTCTCTCGAGACGGAATCCGTCGTTCTTGGAACGGTTGATGATTTCATTGTCCTTGATAAAAGCCCTTTCTATGTCGAGAGCGGAGGACAGGACAGCGACAGGGGCTGGCTTATCATAGAAAAGAACAGGTTCGATATAAAACGCCTTGTAAAGACCGCTGACGGAGTGATGCTTCACCAGATAGACGGGAACGTCCTGCCCAAAAAAGGCGAAAAAATAAGAGCGGTCGTCAATAAGGATATAAGGGCCATGATCGCCGCGCATCATACTTCCACACATCTTCTGCATGCGGCACTTCATAAGGTCGTCGGCAATGAGGCGGTCCAGAGAGGGTCCTTTGTCGGGAGCGACAAGTTCCGCATGGATTTTACGAGCGCTGAAGCTCTGAAGGCCGAAGATCTGAAGCGTATAGAGGATATCGTGAACGATGCGGTAAGTAAAAAAATAAACGTGAACACTATCGTCACCACACCTGACGAGGCAAAACAAATGGGGGCAATGGCCCTCTTCGGCGAAAAGTACGGGGATAAGGTCAGGATGGTGGTAGTGGAAGGCGTAAGCAAAGAACTGTGCGGCGGTACCCATGTGAAGAACACATCGGACATAGGGCTCTTTAAAATAGTTAAAGAAGGCGCTATCGCTCAGGGCATAAGAAGGATAGAGGCCGTGTCCGGAAAAAATGCCGAAGATTATGTACAGCATTGCGAAGACCGGAAAATGAAGGAACTCAAGGCCGAAGAGGAAAAGAGGAAGAAGAAAGAGGACGAAAAACGGCAGGAATCAGCCATCAGAGAAGTACCTTTTAAAAAAGAGGATGTTCCAGGTGCGGAATGCATCTTTTTTGACAAGGACGGTTTTGACCCGAAAATAACGGCTTCTTATGCCAGGGACCTTTTATCACGCAGCGATAACTCTGTCTTGCTTGCGGTAACGGGGCCGTCGGTGATAGTAGCGGCCGGGCCGGCTCTTGTAGGTAAAGGGTTCGATTCTTCCAAGCTCCTGAAAGAACTGCTGTCTTCCGTGGGCGGCAAAGGGGGAGGGCGCCGTGATTTTGCACAGGGCAGTTCGGCCGAGATCAGCTCTGTACAAAGAGAAGAGATGTTCGCCAAAGTGAAAGAAACAGTAAGAAAGCTGTTTTCCTGATGAGAACTCTCGGTATAGATTACGGCAAAAAAAGGATAGGGATAGCGGTTTCAGACCCTCTGCACATAACTGCCCAGCCGGTGGAAGTAATAGAGAACACATCTTCAACTATAGACAGGATAAAACAACTCTGTGAGAAATACGAGGTCGGGACCATTGTTGTAGGGCTGCCGAAGAACTTAAAGGGCGATATAGCTCAATCCGCGAAAGATGTCCTTGGATTTGTTGATAAGGTCCGCAGATCATTAAAAGATATTCATGTTATAACCCATGATGAACGCATGAGTACTGCCAGCGTCATAAAAACACTGTCCGAAACCGAAATGTCCGGCAGAAAAAAACGGCAGGTAGTGGACAAAATGGCCGCCGCTTTCATCCTGCAGGGGTATATGGATGGGCTTAAAAAAGACAGTTAGAGATATATCACTTGGTATATGGAACGATATTCTAGAGGTGGTTCTTTTAGCTCTGAGCCTGCGAAAGATCAATAAGCCGTTATTTGACATTCTGACCGTATTTTTTGTTATTATTACCATATTTTCTTCATCAGTGCCTTTTCTTGCCAGGAACAGGATGGATACCCGGTTGTATAAGGTTGAGGTCCCAGAGGGGGCTTCAGCATCACGCGTTGCCGATATGCTTTATTCATACGGTATCATACAAAGCAGGCTTTCTTTCAAGGCCTATGTAAACCTTTTAGGTCATGGGCCAAAACTTAAAGCCGGAAGTTATTATCTCAGTCCTTCCATGAGCAATGCCGTTATAGCCGGCAAACTTGTAAGCGGCATTGCGTCAGCCGGGAATATAAGGGTGATGATCCCTGAAGGGGCTTCTATTTATCGCATGGCCAAGATAGTTGAAGAGAGCGGGATAAATTTATCCGGAGGCGATCTTGCTGACCTGGCGCGCAACGGCCTTACATCCGGCCGCCGCCTCAGACATCCGTTCCTTTCTGAAGTCCCGACGCGGTCTCTGGAGGGCTATCTTTTTCCGGACACATATTTTTTGCCGTCATCGATAGCGGTTCCGGAGCTTGCCGATATAATGCTTGACCGGTTCGCCGAGATAGTTCTTCCCGTATATGTTTCCGCGGATACAAAATATTCCCTGCACGAGATAATAACCCTTGCTTCCATAGTGGAAAAAGAAGCCGAGAATGACAAAGAAAGAGCCGTAATCGCTTCCGTTTTCTGGAACAGGCTGAAGAACGGGATCGCGTTGCGGGCGGATCCGACCGTTAAATACGCTTTAGACAATCCCTCGAAGCGGGTTACTTTTGCCGATCTTAAAGTGGACTCACCTTACAACACTTATCTTTACAAGGGACTTCCTCCCGGTCCTATCTGCAATCCCGGGATAGCTTCTATATATGCCGTTCTTCATCCGGCAAGGACGAATTACTTCTATTTTGTTTCCAACGGTGACGGCACCCATACTTTTTCGGAAACATGGGAAAAACACAAAGATGCGGCCGACAGGTTCAGAAGAAAATAATTATTCCCACTCGATCGTGGACGGCGGCTTTGAGGAAATATCGTAGACCACGCGGTTAATTTCAGGAGTTTCGTTTATTATGCGGTTAGATATCTTTTCAAGCAGATCGTAGGGCAGGCGGGCCCAGTCCGCGGTCATCGCGTCGTTGGATGTGACCGCCCGTATGGCGATGGTGTTCAGATAGGTCCTTTTATCTCCCATTACTCCGACGGTCCTTATCGGGAGCAGTACCGCGAACGATTGCCACACTTTTTTATAAAAACCGGCGTTCTTTACTTCTGAGACCACAATATCGTCAACGTCCTGAAGTATCCTGACCCTGTCGGGGGTTACTTCACCGATTATCCTGATGGCAAGCCCGGGGCCGGGAAAAGGCTGTCTGGTTATGATCTCTTCGGCGATACCCATCTCGCGTCCGATCGCTCGGACTTCGTCCTTGAAGAGTTTTCTTATGGGTTCCACCAGCTTGAAGTTCATCTTTTCAGGCAATCCGCCGACATTGTGATGAGTCTTGATCCTTGCGGCGGAATTGGACGTTTGCCCTTTTACGGCGCTTTCTATGACATCAGGATATAAAGTTCCCTGCGCAAGGAAAGGGATCTTTCCGAGTTTTTTAGCCTCTTCTTCAAAAGTATAGATGAATTCGTTGCCTATGGTATGCCGTTTCTTTTCGGGGTCCGTTACGCCCGCAAGCTTTTCAAAGAATTTTTTTGAGGCGTCGACATGTATCAGGTTTATCTTGAAATGTTTCGTGAACATGTCTACTATCTTCTTAGCTTCGTTCTTTCTCATGAATCCCTGGTCTATGAAAACGCAGGTGAGCTGATCTCCGACGGCTTTGTGCAAAAGCACTGCAACAGTTGTGGAATCGACGCCTCCGGACAGGCCGAGAAGGATCTTTTCTTTTCCGACCGTGGCTCTTGTTTTTTCTATGGCCCTTTCAATGAATGATTTTGTCGTCCAGGTGGCTTCGCAGTTGCACACGATGTACACGAAGTTCTTTATTATTTCCGTCCCGCTTTCGGTATGTACCACTTCAGGGTGGAACTGCACGCCGTAAAGCCGTTTTTCTTTGCTTCCCATGGCGGCTATTTTCGTGGAATCGGTATGCGCAAGTATCTTGAAATCTTCGGGAAGCCCGGTCACCGAATCACCGTGGCTCATCCATGAGGTGATCTCTTTGCCGAGTCCGGCGAACAGGTTCGTGTGGTCGTCTATTACAAGCGGGGCCTTGCCGTATTCGCGAGTCTTTTCTCCTTTGACATCCCCGCCAAGGTCTTTGGCCATGAGCTGCATGCCGTAGCAAATACCAAGAATGGGTATGCCACTTTCCCATATCCTGGGGTCCAGTTTTGGAGCGTCTTTTTCATAAACGCTTCCCGGACCGCCGGAAAGTATTATGCCTTTTACGTCACGTTTTTTTAATTCTTCAAGAGGAGTGTTGTAGGGGAGGAGTTCGGAATATACATTGCATTCCCTGACGCGACGCGCGATAAGCATGCTGTATTGCGCCCCGAAATCCAGGACGACTATCAGATCATGCTTTTCCATGGATTAATAATACCATAAATCCTATTTGTACATCCCGAGCTGCTGGGCTTTTTGGAATACTTTGCCTTCCGTGAGCAGGGAAGGAGCTATTACCACTTCGACGTTCTGCATCTCTTTTATGTTCTCGGCACCGAGCGTACCCATCGAAGTCTTTATGGCGCCTATGAAATTTTGAGAACCGTCATCAAACCTTGCAGGACCAAGCAGTATCTCTTTTAATGTGCCTATTGTCCCGACTTTTATCCTTGTGCCTCGCGGAAGTGTCGCGTTAGGAGTGGCCATTCCCCAGTGAAAACTTCTTCCCGGGGCTTCCTGTGCTTTTGCCAGAGGAGAACCTATCATGACGGCATCAGCGCCGCAGGCCAATGCTTTGCAGATATCGCCGCTTACGACCATTCCTCCGTCGGCGATTATCGATACATATCTGCCGGTCTTCTTATGATAGTCGTTCCTTGCGCCCGCGCAATCGGCGATAGAGGTTGCCATAGGCACCCCGATACCAAGCACCCCGCGTGATGTACAGGCGGCTCCGGGACCGATCCCTACAAGGATGGCTGCTACCCCGGTCTCCATGAGGGACAGCGCCACTTCATAAGTCACGCAATTGCCGACTATGACAGGGATTTTTACATCTTTACAGAATTTTTTAATATCGAGCGTCGCGAATTGTTTCGATTTATGAATGGTCGATACCACGGTCACTTGTATCACTATGATATCCGCTCCGGCTTTAGCTGCGATGGGACCGTATTCCGCTGCGGCTTGAGGAGTAACGGAAACAGCGGCGATGCCGCCCTTTTCTTTTATCTGTTTTACCCGTTTTTCTATCAAAGAGGTCTTTACGGGCTCAAGATATATCTTTTGCATGAGCGTGACATACTCTTCGCGTGATGCGGCGGCGATCTTGTCGAGGATGGCATCTGCATCTTCATATCTTGTCTGGACACCCTGAAGATTGATGACGCCAAGGCCGCCATACTGGCTCATAAGTGCCGCGGTCTTAGGATCTACGACGGAATCCATGGCAGAGGCTATTATAGGAGCGGAGATCTTTATCCCTCCGATCTCTATGGATGTGTCCACATCCTCCGGATCTATGGTCTTTATGGACTGGACCAGCGCTATCTCGTCAAAACCATAGGCCCTCCTTACTTTTTTGCCCTTGCCGAGTTCGATTTCCATCCAAGTATCCTTTCTGTTCAAATTTTAAGTCTAGATCAAAAAACCCTAAAAGAAATCCCCGTATAGCCGTATCAGATTTTTGAGCTTAGAGCTTTTTCCTAAATCCTACCCGTTCAGCAGTTCTTTGGGCGGTTTGCCTGACATTTCCTTTTCCACATAAACCGCTATCATGCGTTCCAGTTCTTCTATTACAGGTTTCGGTATCCAGATCTCGCCGCACTCGCTGCATACAAAAGCCGGGACGTCCTCTATTACGTAAAGTTTCTCTTCTTCATAGTGATCGAGCGAGACTTTGTCAAAAAAAAGCTTGCCCCCGCACGCGTTGCATATGCCGGGATTCAGGTCCTCAAAATTGTCCTTGGCGTTGTCGTTTGCCATCTATATTGGAATCAATTATAACCCAAGTGCGTCTGCTTGACAAGAACAGGCGCGGCATATAGAATTATCCTTACGGCCGATACAAATTTTTTCTGGAAAGGCGGGTGAAAATTAATGAAGAAGAGTCTATTATTCGGTTTGTTCGCTATTTTGCTGACAGCAGTAGTGGGGCTTACTGGATGCAACGTGGCCTCAAGCGTATTCTCTTCCAGCTATAGTGGCATAGGATCTACTACAGCAACAGGAAGTGTTTCGGGAAGACTTACTTCACCCGAAGCAGTGCTTTCAGGAACAGTTACTTCTGGAGGGGATACAATAAGAGCTTTGCTCAATTCCATAATTATAAGCGGTGAAGCTATCACTATAACGGATGCTTCTCGCTTCAGAGTGTTTTGGGGCATTAGTTCTGAGGTAGGTTCTTCCTATACTCCCATATCAGCGGTTGTCGGAACAACTACTGCCACAAAAATGGACATAGTATTTGTTTTGGATAACACAGGGAGCATGTCCGGAAGGATAAAAGCCGTAAAGGACAGTATTGCTGCCTTTGCCGCCTCTCTGGAAGCTGCCGGTACTGACGTGAAGTTCGGGGTAGTTTCCTATGGTGATGATGCTACCGAACAATCCGCTTTGCCGCTCCCTTCATCTGCTAGCGAAGTAAAAACTTGGCTGGATGCTCTGACAGGGGTCGGAGGCGGAGATATCCCGGAAAATCCGCTGGATTCCATCATGTATGCCTATAACGGCTTTACATGGAGGACTGATGCTCAGAAGGTCTTTGTTACTATCATTGATACTTCCTGCCATCAGGCCGGGGATAGCAGTTCGTTTACTACTTGGGAAGTATCTTCTGTGGAATCGGCGCTTTCAGGCAATGCATCTGTTTATGTTGTTAGCCCTAAGCTTGATTCCTACGGTTCTACGGGACCCGATGGATATGCTAATACCGGGGATGTCCGTTGGCTGGCTGACGGTTATGGCTGGTTCAGCGGAGTGGCTTCTGCTACATACGGTACAACCAGGCCTTATACAGGGACTGGTGGAAAATGGGTCGAATTGCCTACATCGGGAGACATCGATCTTACCACATTAGGGATAGCCACGACTGTCACAAAAGGTTATATCCTTGAATTCTCCAAACCTACCAGCAGTTCTACGTTCTGGATATACGTCCAGGTTGATACTGATGGCGACGGCATATTTGATTCGGATGGATTGTTGACATTCGGGTTGATCACTGCCGGTGGTGGAAAATGGCTTTCGAACGGTGAGTTGGCGGATCCTGCTCTCGGCGTAAAAGGCAGTTCCAACAACTAAAGTCCGTATTTGATCGGTTCCTTATCAGGGGGCGCTTACAATTGTGAGCGCCCTTTGATTTTTATACAGAAGAAAGGCCAAAGAAGGCCGAATAAGTAAAAGGAGGGAAAAAAGTGTTTTTCGTCCATTGCCCTTTTGGCCATCTTTGGCCTTTTTCTTTTATCTTTCTCTATTTGAACATAACTTTGATAAATGTTATCTTTATCCCATGGAATTGCATTCTTCCCCCAAACGATATGTTTTTGACCAGTCAAAATCTGCCGTCCCTGAAGAAACGGTAAAAAAAGCCCTGTCAGCTCTTAAGAAACTTCCCGGACTGGAGGGGATATCAGTTTCTGAGGAAATATCCGGGATCCCGTCATATCTGCACACTCTAGTATCCGGAAAAGGGATAAGCACCTGCGGCAAAGGGCTTGTGCCGGAACAGTCGCGCGCGAGCGCGGTCATGGAATTTTGCGAGCGTTATTCCTGGGTGAATTTCGACATAAAGAACGCTTCCGGTTATACGGAAGCGTCCTATGATGAAATAAAGGCTTCCAAGGTCCGGACCGTGAAAGAGGATTATTTCCTGTGCAATTTTGACGGGATCAACAATAAATACCCCCTTCTCAAGAAAATAAGACAGATCCCGATGAAGTGGATAAAAGGCTATTCCCTGACCCATAATGAGGATTTTTACTATCCCGTAAGGTGGCACAACAATATTTTTGGTTCCAACGGGCTCGCGGCCGGCAATACTATGGAAGAGGCGATCGTTCAGGCCATGTGCGAGGTGATAGAACGGGAGAACGTGTACAAATTCGTGGTCAAGAAAGAGCTTGCCGAGGACATAGATATAGCTTCAATAGATCATCCCGCTGCCGTGAACGCGCTTAAAGACGCCTCCGCAGAGGGGATCGAATTCGTTATAAAGGATGTGGCTTATGACCTGACGGTGCCATCGTTCATAGCCTACGGGACCAATCCAAAATATAAAGACACATTGCTGCACAAAGGAGTAGGGCACGGGACATATCTGGAACCTCGGCAAGCAGTTGTCAGAGCGCTTTCGGAATATTTTCAGGCTTTTTCCCTTCTGTATGACGACATAAAAAAACGCGGGTTCGATCTTGAAGCGGAACCCGATCGGCACTATGGTTTTATCGTTACCTATCTGCATGATATTTTCCACAAGGCCAGAACGACCAAGCCTTTGGGCAGTATAAAAGATATTTCGG
>CALFCX010000048.1 GCA_937950635.1 uncultured bacterium | reverse complement strand
CTATGGCAAGCAGGCCTACCGGGACATAAGGCCGGGCCCGGTTGAAAAAGGACCCGTTCACGGCCGCCAACGCGCCGCTTTCTTCGGCTATAACGGATGTTCTCTGGAGCCTGCCTACGGCCCCTCTGGCCAATGCCGGCTTGATTTCTATGTCAGGGGATAAAGGAGCCACGAAAACGTGCACCTGTACAGCTGGTTTTCCCGCCCATCTTCTTGGAAAACAAAAGTATTCCGGCCCCACTGTTGCCTGCTCCAAGTCCTGGGCCGGAGCGATCGTCAGCGCGGATAGAATAAATATTAACGCAAGAAAACAGGACTTTCTTATGTTAGTCAGCCACCTTAACTAATTTCATTGAGACAAGCTTCGAGACGCCCGGCTCTTCCATGGTGACGCCGTACATGGTCCCTGCTGCCGACATCGTCCTCTTGCTGTGAGTGACCACGACCATCTGCGATTCTTTTGAGAATTCCTTGATCAGCTTTGAGAACCTTATCGTGTTTATCTCGTCCAAAGCCGCATCGACCTCGTCCATGAAGCAAAAAGGGCTTGGTTTGGTCCTTATGAGAGCGAAAAGAATGGATATGGCCGTGAGGGATTTTTCTCCGCCGGACATAAGTGAAAGGCTGAGCCATTTTTTTCCGGAAGGTCTTGCAAATATCTCGATCCCGGCTTCCAGAGGATCCCCGTCGGCCAGGGATATTTTTGCCTCGCCGCCTTCGAAAAGGGAACCGAATATCTGGCAGAAATTCCGGTTAACTTCTTCGACCGTTACCATGAATTTTTCCCTGGCCTCATTATCCAGTTGGGTTATCAGTCCGTTCAGATTATCCCTGGCGGATATAAGGTCGGCGCACTGGGCTTCTATGAAGGACAGCCTTTCTTTGGTAGCTTCGAATTCTTCCACGGCAAGAAGGTTCACGGGGCCTATCTCCCTTATTTCGGAACGCAGCTTTTCTACCTCTTCTTTTGCTTTTGCCTGGTTCTGCACTTCTTCTTCCGGGCTTTCCATTACGACCGCAGCCGACAATCCGTATTCCTGCTGCATCAGGGCCTCTATGGCGCCCATTTCACCCTCCAGTTTCGCGAATGATATTTCTTCTTTGGACAGCTCATCCCTGGCTGCCCGGTCCTCTCCGGAAAGTCCTCGTATCTTTTCTTCCAGTTCTTCAAGCCTTATCTGTGTGGCCTGCTTTTCTGAGGCGGTTTTTTCGATTTCATTAAGTATTGTCCGTTCCTTTTCTTTCAGGCCCGGGATCCTTTCTTCGGCGTTGAGGATGTCCTCCTTTGTGCCGAAGATCCTCGAGGAAAGGTTCTTTTCTTCATC
>CALFCX010000047.1 GCA_937950635.1 uncultured bacterium | reverse complement strand
CTCCTGCGCCCGAAGCTGCACCTTCTCCTGCGCCCGAAGCTGCACCTTCTCCTGCACCCGAAGCTGCGCCTTCAGCGGCGCCCGAAGCTGCGCCTTCAGCGGCACCCGAAGCTGCGCCTTCGGCAGCACCGGCGGCCGCACCTTCGGCAGCACCTGCAGCTCCTGCCGCGCCGGCAGCACCTGCAGCACCACCTGCAGCTCCTCCGCTCGCAGCCACTGCAGCTCCGGCTGCCGCTAGAGCCGGACCAAGCACCGCACCAGCTACAGCCATCACCACGGCAATGACTATGCTTTTTAAAAGCGTCTTTAAGAACCCTCCGCTTTGGGCGGCTTCCATCCTCTTTTTCTCATCGACCGCCTTGATATAGGTCATAATGCCTTCTTTGACGATGCTGAAGACCATGCGGTTTATCTGATTGACATAGTCCTCCCCGATTTTATTCTTGAATTGCACTTCTTTAGCTTTGATCCTTGCGTAGGCCAAACGGTATGAAGCTTCGGCCCTGCGCCGGCTGATCTCTGCATAGCTGTCGGCTATCGAGTCGCCTGTTATAGCTTCCTGTCTGGTCTGTGGTATATCCGGTATATGAGAGTCCGTTCCGAAAAACAAAAGATTGAATAACTCGCTAAGATGTATGAGAAGCAGTTGTTTTATGGCAGTCTTAAGTATCGCGTTTATTACCTTATCGGATACGGATGCGTCATTTTCCACATCCATGAAATCAAGAAAGCCCTCGCCTTCGTCATCCAGGGTCTTTACAATGTTATTTATGCTGAATATGGTTTCGACAATACAGGACAATACAGATTGGAACAAGTTTCTCTTTGCGTCGTTTATCTCATTAAGCCTGTCGGCATAGCTGTCCCAGAATCCTTCAAGGTCGTTCAGGATACTTAAAGAGGTTTCCTTGCGGGCATCCGAAATATTGCTGGCAACGCTTTGTGACGTCCCCATACCGGTAGCCACCTGCCATATGCTGAACCTGGCGTCCTGTGCCTCCATCATGGCTTCCCACATATGGAATATGGCCCTGATATCCTGCTGGGCTTCGGCAAAAGCTATGTAATTCGTTGAACTATATCCGCGTCCCACATCGACCAGCATTTGATCGCTGCTCAACATAACATCGCGCATCGCCTCAAGCTCGTTCTTCCTCAGCTCGTAATACGGATCGTTCTCGTCCAAGCGTGATATCTGTTCATCAAAATACATTTGTATAAACCTGCGCATGGACTCGAGCTCTCCGATATCATATTTTGCATCGTAAAAGTCCCTTATGGTGGTATAAACATCGTAACCGATGTTTATAACGCTGGAGATGATGTTCAAAGCATCTCCTATGGCATCGCCGATGCACGGCCCCAAAGCGTTAAGCACCATTGTTGCCGAAGACACGATTATATCCACTATCGCCCGCCAGAATTCACGTTGTTTGGCAAGATATTCGTTGTAGTTGCTTATATTCCTGTTCACCAGCGACAGCTTGTATCCAAGCACATCAGAGTAGTATGAGAACTTCTTTGACAGAAGGGATGTCAGGCTGCTCGTATTATCCTCTACATACACGCCCAGAGAGGAAAGGACATTGTTGCGTATGGTCCTTCTGCCGCTTTCTATCGCTATCATTATCATTTGCCGCACATAGGCAGCTATCATCATCTGTCTGGCTCTTGCCTTTACTACCTGGTTTATAGCGACCGTACCCAAAGAATCGTCCACCGTAAAAACACTTGAGGTCAATATCAGATCTATTGCCGCCTGGCATGCAGCATCGAAATCGTCATCTGTTACTTCTGTATCAAAGAAAAGGTCGTCTTTGTAAGGTTCGGGATCGAGCATATGACTAGAAATAAATACGGCGTCCATGATCGATTGTCCGATCGACATGCCTGAGCTTATAAGTCCCAACGCAACCGGAATAAGGGCCGAACCGGCACCGAAAGTTGCAAGCAATATACCGCCGATCACCGCTATCAGCACTATGCCTATAACGGCTCCTATCCACATATTCCACGCATCTTCACGATCAAGTTCATATTGTCTCTGTTTATTGTTCTCTGTTATCTCTTTTTGGACCGTGTCGAATTTCAGTTTGGCAAAGATGCTTTTCATCTCCGCTTCGTCACGGGACATCTGAAGTGTCAAAGTCGACATATTCGTGATGACCGCGCCTGTCTGTATGCTTGACACGTTCGCGGCCAGTTCATGTTTCGCGGATTGCACCAGTATATACAGTTCCCTGAGCTGTGATATGAAGTTAAGCTTTTTGGCTATCTCCTTCATCTTTTCGTATTCCATGTCCTGGAATCCGTCACCCGTGTCCCTGGCAAGGTTGGCATATGTTATCTGATCAAGGAGTTCGTTTTCCCAGGCATCCAGTCTGTGAAGAAATTCATCCCCTTCGGAATTCCCCATAGGTATACCCCATTCTCTGAGGATGTTATCGACTTCGTTCCTGTCGAGATGGGAAGGTATATTTGTGTCATCCGGCATAGCTTCAAGAACAATGGCGTCCGAAATGCCGAAAGGGATGAACATGAATATAGGGATTCCGAGTAAAGGCGACCCTGTGAGCCACTTATTTTTATATTCCTGATATCTCTGGGAAACCATATTGTTATAGGTTTGTATATATGCATTTAGCCGGTTTATAGCCATACTTACGGCTGAACGTATATATCCTGATTGTTCGTTAAGCATGGTCTGCACGGCCGTCCATATCTGAGAGGAACGCGAGAAAGAAACACCGTAATATATCTGGGTGATGAATCTGGCCATTTCCTGCTGGGCTTTCCTTATGATCGCGTAAAGATTACGGAGGTTGTTTATAACGGTTATGGCTTTTACTATGGCGGCGGCCATATTCTTGTTCATATCCCTGTAATCATCACCTATTCCGTTATCCCCTGCATACTGGAACATCTCGGAAACATTAAGATGGCTGAGCACCCTTTCCTCAAGAGCATCCATTTCATCAAGGAAATCATCGCCGCTTCTCGATTTTTTGTTCAACACTTCCACAAATCTCAAAGCGGCCAGGAAGTTTTGATATTCTACTGCTGCGCGCTCTTGTTCAAGGTCTGCCATTTCAGAGGCAACAGCGGCATCCCTTAAATGACCGGCAGCCCCGCTATTACCTACCAATCCGGTAAGTATTCCCAGAATAAGACTCGGTTTGCCGTGCTCTTCCTCTATCTCATTGCATTTTTTCTCATAATTAGCCTTATTGATCTCGTCTATCGCATCCAATGTTTCGATCAAAATATCGTTCACACCTTCCAGAGTGTTCTTTTGCTTCTCGATGAGATTCTTTAAGGCTTTGTCTTCTTCGCGTTTTGAGACTATCCCGGTCATTATGGTCCCCACGGCATCGGCGAGGTCCGCTTTGGCCGCGAGTATTACGCCGATAAGGACAAGGATGTTCATAAGGAGCCTGAGCCTCGCGAACATCTCCGCGACATCGGCTTTCATATGCGCCCAGCCGTTCTCATCGGTGTAGTACCAGTTGTCGTTATCGCACAGCCACTCTATGATCTCATCTATTTCATCCTCGATCCCTCCGAGCTCATGAAGGTTTACGGGATCGCTCTGGGAGGATGCTGAAGGTGAGGTTTGTGCCGATTTCTGAGCTTTGGCAGGTGTGTAGTATGACTGGACCTCTTCCTGATGGGTCTCCTGGTAAACTATCTCTTCCGGGACTTCGGATTCATACACATTTCCATGGGTCCTTATCGAGGAAGAAACGGATGCGTTATTTATTGTCTGCAAAGGAGTGCCTTCCGGCATGATTATCTCCTATTCTCTGGAATCTATATATAATTCGGGGGGTATACGGGAAAACTTGCATATATATTATTGTTATATATATGGAGAAAAAACACCCTTAATCAGCGTTTTTTTCCATTCTGGCTGCTTCTCTGGGGTATTTTTCTTTGAACTTTTCGGGATCTTCCGTGGCAAGTTTGTTCATATTGTACATCGTGAAAGAATTCACTACTCCCGTAGCTCCTGATACCGCCGTATTTATCTCAGAAGCCATTCTGGAAATGACCTGGCTCATCCCCGTATAATAACCCGGATGCATCCCAAGCTGTCTTACCATGGCTTTCTCCTTTACACCTCTTCAGATATCGTTTTATGTTGTTCTGCCGCAGGAGCTACCGGGCCTTCTGTCATTTGTGCAGGAGGGGCAACAGGACCTTCCCCGTCCTCGGCCGAGGGCGCAACCACTGAGGAATCTTCAGGCGGATCGGCGTGTGTCACACCGCCCATGTCCGGATATTGGTTGGTTTTGGGATATTTCATGCCGTATCCGGCATTGCTCAAGCCGGCAGCAAACTCGCAGAAGGCGGACAGAACCTCTTTCCCGTTCTTCGTGACTTGGGTAACTTCCCTTGGGAGCGTCGGGATATTGCTTATAGCGTAATTCCAGCTTATATACATGGTCTATCCCCTCCTTGATTCCTGCTCCAGATGGAGCGCTTTAAGCTCAAGGTCCTCATTGTCCATAGGATCACGGCTGAAAAGAGTGGTATCGATCCTGTTCTTTATCTGTCTTGCTTCCCTTATAGCTTCGGTGGATTTTTCCGCGGCAGCTTTTTCCGCTTCGTGCTCAGCGGCTTCTTTCGCGGCCTGCTGCTTAGCGGCGGCCGCTTTTTCGGCCTGTTTTTCTTCGTGTCTTCTCTCGGCAGCTTTTTCTTCGGCTATCCGCTCTTCTTCGGTCGGACCCTGATTGACCATTTGATTGATATAGCTTCTGGCATCGTTTATTATCTTAGCGAGCTCAAGCCAGTGGTTCTGCTGGTTGTAATCATAATAACCGCTTGTTGCTGCCTGGCTTTTTTCGTACGGATCGGACCTGTAAGCGAACTGAGAGTAATTTGTCCTGGGCTGAGGCGCCATGCTCTTTTCGTCTTCTGTCCCTTTTCCGCCCTCAACTTCCCGGAAACTACCATCGCTGAAGTTGCCTTCATAATATTTCTGGGTTCCATCAGCGAGATGGGCCGTAGCGGAGAACTCCCCCTTGCCGGAAATAAAAAGACTTATTTTTTCCAGAATGCGGCCGGCTTTTCTGCTTTCGTCACTTATTCTTCCGGCTGTTTTTACCATTCCTTCCATTGTCGGTCGCATGTCCTCATTGGACATGGTCGTAATATCCATATTCCCTTCAATCTGAACGGAATCATTCCCGTTTTTTGACAGCATCCTATATTCGATGGTATCCCGCAACGGTATAGAAGGAGGTTCCGTACCTTTCGGGAACTCAAGGGCATATCCGTGTTCATCCGCTGTTTTCATGAGAGCGTCAATGGCTTCCTGTCTTGCATTAGGCCCATGGAATATCTGTGTCAAAGAAATGTTGATATTAACTATCCTTGGATCGTATATCGATGCCTGGCCGCTCTGCTGAGCCGGAGTTTCTTGACCCATCATTTTTGGCAGTTGCCACAGCCTTTCCGGATCAACATTTTGTATCGTCTGCTGGTCTTTACCGCCCAATCCATTGGGCGTTTCTATCGTAACGTTATATCTCCTTGGGTCGTCAGAGCTTCTTCTTATAGCTATCCTGCCTACGTCCTGCCCCTGTTTCTTGAGCAGAGAATATACGTTGAGAGCTATATCCGCGCGCGTAGACATCTCCGCCTGGCGCTGTTTCGGGGAAAGCCCCGAAAGGTCCTCGGACTGTTCAAGGAGCGAAAAATTAACATGAGCGTTATTCTTCACCCTTCCTGTAAAGTCCCATGAGGCTTCCGATTGCTGCGCGTTATCCACTCTTTGTCCGCTGACCTGCTGTTCAAGCTGTTTTACGGCTCTTTCAAACTCCGGCCTGGACATGTTGTATCTGTTTTGTATACCTTTGTTATCTAGAGTTTGAAGGTCCTGAAGAGCGGTGTTAAAGCTTACAACGCCTTTTGCGGTCTGCGCGGCGGCCTGAGTGGAATAAGTCTCCGGCTTTGGCGGAGGAGGCGGCGTGACCACCGGCTGGTATGTTGTTGTCGATGTGTACGACGTGTATGTGCTTGTTTCAGACATATGCGTTCTCCTTTTCCTGTGATGTGTTTTCTTCTCCGGTATCTGCGGAGCTTTCCGCGCCGCCGTTCAGCTCCTGAGTAAGTCTTTCGTAAAGGGTTTTCATGTTGCCAAGGTTTTTTTCGGCTTTTCTTGTCTTGCCGCGTTTTGCCATTATGTTCTCCATTACCTCTATCTGGGCGCCCACTATCTTGACCATCCTGCCGTTAACGGAATCCCTTATCCTCCGTAGGTCCTCTTCGTCCACTCTCATTCCCAGACGTTCGGCGGCTTTGAGCAGCTGTTTCACCTTGTTCTCGTGCGTCTCGAACGCTTTGCCTTTAAGCTTGAACAAGCCCGCTCTTTCTATCATGGCTTCTTCAAGCATGTCCATTATCTTCTTTTTAGCTATGGCTTCAGC
>CALFCX010000046.1 GCA_937950635.1 uncultured bacterium | reverse complement strand
ATCGCCGGAACAAGAAGGGTCTTGTTCTCCATCATCTTATACAGCCTGTGTACCCCGGTGGTGGTTTCTTCCGAAACGCCTTTCCACTCCTTCACCATAGAAGCCCACATGCCGGGATGTTCTTTGAGGGTTTTCTTTAAGTTCTTAATCAGTTCGGCTTCATCTTCGCCGCCGGGCTTTTTATCCAATATTTTCGGGTCGCGCTCGGCCTGATATCCCATATGCATCATCAATGTGGCATCTCCGCCGTCATCCACTATCAGTTGAGGCCCTTTCCCGCCCGGGAACATGAGCGCTTTGTGTGTGGCCCACCAAAAGTCCTCCAGGGTCTCGCCCTTCCAGGCAAAAACAGGCACGCCCGAAGCCGCTATGGCCGCTGCCGCATGGTCCTGGGTAGAGAATATATTGCAGGTGGCCCATCTTACGTCCGCGCCAAGCGCTACAAGTGTTTCGATAAGGACCGCCGTTTGTATGGTCATATGCAAAGACCCCATGATGCGAACCCCTTTAAGAGGCTTGTCCTTTGAATACTTTTTGCGCACCGACATAAGACCGGGCATTTCAAACTCCGCTATTTCGATCTCTTTACGCCCGAAATCCGCCAGGGAAATGTCTTTAACCTTATAATCGCCTGTATTCATAATGTCTCCTTTGATTTTACAACATCCGCGCATCTTGCGCACAGGGTCGGATGGTCGTTATTGCTGCCGACATCCGGAAGATAGCGCCAGCATCTTTCACATTTCGAGTTGGAGGTTTTGCGCGCAATTATATTAAACTCTTGTCCCTGTTTCACTGATACCGAGGATATCATGAATATCTGAGGCAGCTGGCCGGCCATGGAATTCAGAACAGAGAAGTCCTCTTTATTGCATGATATCTCTATATCGCTCTCGGATATTTTGCTGATCTCTTTTGAGGCCCGGAGACCTTCTATCTTTTTATAAGCTTCCGCTCTTATTTGCAGAACACGGTCCCAAACCTTTTCTATGGTTTTATCCATGTACTTTTGGTTCTTGTCGGGAAGTTTCTCAAGGAATACGCTCGTTTTTTTCCCTGGAACTTCCATATAAGAATAAAGGTCCTCGGCCGTGAAAGTAAGTATCGGGGCCATCGCCTTTATAAGCCCTGAGAGCATCTCAAAACACACGGTCTGCGCCGCCCTGCGGCTTACGGAACCCGATCCGTCACAATACAGCCTGTCCTTTATCACATCAAGATAAAAGGCGCTGAGATCGTTCACGCAAAATCCGTACAAAGAATGATAAACGGCATGGAACTCAAAGCTGTCGTAAGAACGGCGCATCTTATCCAGAAGGAGCTCGAATTTCATCAGTATATATCTGTCTATATCGAGCAGCTTTTCATATTCGATCCTATCCTTGGAAGGGTCAAACCCGTTCACGTTGCTTAAAAGGAATCTGCATGTATTTCTTATCTTGGTGAATCCTTCATTTATCTGCTTGAGAATATTTTTTGAAACAGCCATATCATTTCGAAAGTCGGTCGAAGCGACCCATAGCCGCAGGACATCCGCCCCGTATTCCTTTACCACCTGCTGCGGATCAACAACGTTCCCGAGAGATTTGCTCATCTTCTTGCCTTTTTCGTCTACAGTGAACCCGTGTGTAAGAACGGCTTTGAACGGAGCTTTCCCGAAGGCCGAAACAGCAGTAAGCAAAGATGTCTGGAACCATCCCCTGTGCTGGTCGCTGCCCTCAAGATAGAGGTCGGCCGACCAATCGAATGTCTGCACGTCGGACTTGAGCACTGCAAAATGGCTGGCCCCTGATTCAAGCCATACGTCCATGATATCTGTCTCTTTCTCGAACTCAGCGGCGCCGCATTTTACGCATTTTACGCCCTTAGGAAGGATATCGGCCGCTTCTTTCACGAACCAGGCATCAGTGCCTTCTTTCTTCACCATTGCGGCAACCGCTTTGTTGAACTCTCCTTTAAAATTCGGGGTCCCGCATTTCTTGCAATAGAAAGCCGGGATCGGTATTCCCCAAGACCTCTGGCGGGATATACACCAGTCCGGACGGCCTTCCACCATGGATCCTATCCTGTTCTGCCCCCACGCCGGGAACCACTTTGTCTTTTCTATCTCTTTAAGAGCTTTTTGCCTCAGCCCGTCGTGGTCGACCGAAACAAACCATTGTTCGGTAGCCCTGAAAATGACGGGTTTTTTGCATCTCCAGCAGTGAGGATATTGATGCTTCATCTTTTCCGAGGAAAGAAGAGCGCCTTTTTCCTTAAGGGTCTCAAGGACTATCGGATTGGCCTTCCAAACATGTACTCCTTGCAGGAACGGCACTTCATCGGTAAAACAACCGCGCGGGTCGACGGGCATGACTATCGGAAGTTTATATTTGAGACCGACCTTAAAATCCTCTTCGCCGTGTCCCGGAGCTATATGAACGCACCCGGTCCCTGTCTCCAGGGTAACAAATTCATCCATAACAACAAGGCTTTCTCTGTCCATGAACGGATGAGCACATACTATGCCTTCGAACTCGGCGCCTTTTGCCGAGCCTGTGATCTTATGATCCGTCCAACCCATGCTTTTAGCGGATGATTCGATGAGTTCTTTCGCGATGACATAGATATGCCCTTCATGTTCCACAAAACAATACTCAAAATCCGGATGCACGGCAATGGCCACGTTCGACGGAAGCGTCCACGGGGTCGTGGTCCAGATTATAAATGATCCGTTCTTCAAGACTGACGAATGTTTATTCCCTGAAACGTTCTTCACACTGAATCTCACGAATATTGATGGCGAGTCGTCATCTTCGTACTCGATCTCGGCTTCTGCAAGCGCCGTTTCACAGCTCGGGCACCAGTGTATGGGTTTTAACGATTTAAAAACATAGCCTTTTTCCGCCATCATCCCGAAAAGCTCGATGACTCCGGCCTCGTAATTCGGGTCAAGCGTAAGATAAGGAGCATTCCATCTGCCGAACACACCTATTCTTTTGAATTCCTCTTTCTGCATCCCGACATATCTGAGAGCATATTCCCTGCATTTTTGCCTGAACTCGTATACCGACAGTGAAGACCTCCTCACGGAAAGCTCTTTCAAAAGCTGTGTTTCTATAGGCAGGCCGTGGCAATCCCATCCGGGAACGAACGGTACACGGAACCCTTCCATGGACTTGAACTTGACCACTATATCCTTGAGTATCTTGTTGAGAGCGTGTCCGAGATGTATGTCCCCGTTGGGATATGGCGGTCCATCATGTAATATATATTTTTCTTTCCCGTTCTTTTGGATCGATTCATATATGTTCCCGCCGTCCCAAAGCTCCAAAAGCCGCGGCTCGCTGTCCTTAAAATTGAACTTTATCGGAAATGAGGTTTGAGGAAGATTAAGGGTGTTCTTATATTCCATATGTAAAAATTATAACACAAGGGAAAACGCGGGATTTTCAGGCAAAAATCTGGTCCCCTGACGAGGCCCCGAACTTATGCTTGCGGGTTTTCTGCTCTTCCGGTTCGGACATATCGGCTATGGACATGACCTTTTCTTTTGCTTTCTCTTTTTCAGATCTAGTATCAACAAGACTTTTCGGAACGTTGACGAGAGCTTCTTTCAGTACGTCATCCATGGTTTTTGCCAATACGAATTCCAGTTTAAGGTCCTGCTTGACCTGTTCTTTCACTTCTACCAGGTCTTTTTTGTTCTCCTCCGGAATGATCACCTTTTTTATGCCCGCGCGTTTGGCCGCAAGAAGTTTTTCCTTGAGCCCTCCTATAGGCAATACACGACCTCGGAGCGTTATTTCGCCGGTCATAGCGACATCTTTTCTTACCGCTATCCCTGAGAGCGCGGAAGTGAGCGCTGTAGCGATCGTAATCCCGGCCGAAGGTCCGTCCTTCGGGACTGCCCCTTCCGGCACATGCAGATGTACATCTATCTTCCTGTAAAATGTTTCGTCAAGACCCAGGGCCTGCGCTTTGGAACGTACAAAGCTCATGGCGGCTTTAGCGCTTTCCTGCATCACATCACCTAACATCCCAGTAAGTATCAAATTGCCACGGCCCTTCATGACAGTGACTTCCACCGGAACGGTATCCCCCCCGACCTCGGTCCAGACAAGCCCTGTAGCCGCGCCTACCTGGTCCTCTTCTTCGACCATACCGTACCTGTATTTGACGGGTCCGAGATACTTCTGAAGGTCTTTTTTCTTAACCACCACTTTTTCGTCTTTTTTGTTCTTTACCGCTTCGGTGGCTATCTTCCTGCAGACGGTCTCAATGGTCCGCTCAAGATTCCTGACGCCGGCCTCTTTTGTGTACTCTCTTATTATGGATTGTATGGCTTCGTTGTCAAAAACTATCATATCCCTGGAGAGACCGTGTTTTTCAAGCTCCCTGGCTATAAGATGTTCTTTGGCTATGCCGAGCTTTTCCTCTTCGGTATAACCCGACATCTCTATCATCTCCATCCTGTCCTTCAAAGGCCGCGGGATAGGATCGGTCGTGTTCGCTGTAGTTATGAAGAACACATCAGAAAGATCAAAAGGTATCTCCATATAATGGTCGGAGAATTCCTTGTTCATTTCCGGGTCCAACACCTCTAAAAGGGCCGCCGCCGGATCTCCGCGAAAATCATTGCCCAGTTTGTCTATTTCGTCCAGAAGGAAAACCGGGTTATTCACTTTCCCCTTGGCCATAGATTGTATGATCCTCCCCGGCAAAGAACCGACATATGTTCTTCTGTGACCGCGTATTTCGGCCTCATCCCTTATGCCTCCCAGAGAGACCCTGACGAACTTGCGCCCCATGGCCCTGGCAATAGATTTTCCTACCGAAGTTTTCCCGACTCCCGGCGGACCCACGAGGCACAGTATAGTACCCCCTATTTTCCCTGTCCGCTGAAGTACTGCAAAATATTCTATTATCCGCTCTTTTACCTTTTCAAGCCCGAAATGGTCCTCGTTAAGTATCTTCTGGACCTCGGCTATGTCTATCTTGCTCCTTGTCTTCTTTTTCCAGGGCAGATCGAGTATCCAGTCCAGGTACGTGCGAATGACCGTGGATTCCGCGACCATCGAAGGCATTTTTGAAAGTCGTTCAAGCTCCTTCAGGGCTTTTTCCTTGGCTTCTTCGGGCAGTTTGGCCGCTTCTATCTTTTTCCTGTATTCGGCGACTTCCGGAGCGGAGTCTTCATCCTCCGTCGCTTCGCCAAGCTCTTCCTGGATGGCGCGGAGCTTTTCCTTGAGATAATATTCCTTTTGAACGTGCTCGATCTGCTTTCGCACGCGTTTCTGGAGCTTTTTTTCGACTTCCAGGACCTCAAGCTCTTTATCCAGTACATCAGATATTTTTTTCAGCCTTTTTGGTATAGAAACCGCTTCCAGAATGGACTGTTTTTCCTCTATTTTCAGGGTAAGGTACGAGGCTATAAGGTCCGCCAGTCTTCCCGGATTCTCAACGTTCACGATAGACATCAGAGTCTCCGAAGGTATCCTTTTGTTCAACTTCACATAAGACTCGAATTTCTTTATTACGGTGCGCAGAAGAGCTTCCACTTCCACGGTTATCTCGGAGGATTCAGGTATCTTGGATATTTTGACCTTGTAATAAGGATCGTCCTGTATGAACTTTTCTATTTTTACCCTGGCCACGCCCTCAACAAGGATCTTTGTCGTGCCGTCCGGAAGAGCCAGCATCTGCACAACTTCCGCGAGCGTACCGGTCGTGCAAACATCCGACGGTGAAGGTTCTTCTATATCTTCCGTCTTTTGTGAGGAGAATACTACCAGGCGTTCTTTTTCAAGAGTGTCTTCGAGCGCTTTTATTGACTTGCTTCTTCCTATGAAAAGGGGGACTATCATCTGAGGAAAAACGACCATGTTCCGCAAAGGGATCAGCGGAAGCTCATCCTTCCACTCGGCCTGTACCGGCGTCTGCTTATCCGGCTTGTCCATTTATTTTTTGCCTTTAAAAGCTTCGTGAAGTTTCTTTATTTTTGCCGAATCAAGGACTTTATCTATAAGACCGTACTTAACGGCTTCCGCGGGGGACATAAAAAAGTCCCTGTCGGTATCTTTCTCTATTTTTTCCAGCGGCTGCCCGGTATGCAGAGAGAGAACATCATTGATCAGCCTTTTGATGCGCAGTATTTCCTGGGTCTGTATCTCGATATCCGTGGCCTGCCCCTGAGCGCCTCCGAGAGGCTGATGTATCATTATCCTTGCGTTTGAAAGAGCGAATCTCTGCCCTTTTGTCCCCGCAGCCAGCAGAAGAGCTCCCATGCTTGAAGCCTGGCCCAGGCAGATCGTAGAAATGGGCATGTTCACGTACTGCATGGTATCGTATATGGCAAGGCCGGCTGTCACTACTCCTCCGGGCGAGTTTATATATATGGAAGCTTCTTTGTCTTTGTCCTCTGCATGAAGGAAGAGTATCTGAGCTATGATCATATTTGCTATATCGTCATCCACCGGACCACCGATAAATATTATCCGCTCCTTCAACAGCCGGGAATAGATATCGTAAGCTCTCTCTCCTTTCGGGCTCTGCTCAACCACCATAGGAATAACGTTCATACAAAAGCCTCCTGTTACGGTCATTTTTCCTTTATCTTGGCATTTTCTACGATAAAATCAAGTGCCTTGCGGCGGAGCACATAATCCTTTATATATTCCCTGATACCGTCCCTTTGCATAAGTTCGGCGTCAGAAGTCCCGGCGTCGCGCGCAAGTATCTTCAGTTCCGCAGCAAGATCGTCCTCAGTGAACTCCAGCTTTTCCTTGTCGGCAACCGCTTTTAGCACCAGTTTTGCTTTTACCCTGGAAGCGGCGGATGCGGAAAGCTCTTTGCGCAGAGCGCTCATATCAATGCGTCTGCTCTTTATATAGCTGTCAACGGTAAGCCCCTGATGTTTGAGGTTTATTTCAAGCTCCCCTATCATTGCATCAACT
>CALFCX010000045.1 GCA_937950635.1 uncultured bacterium | reverse complement strand
TGCTGTTAAGATTATAGAGGGAATTGATCTCGAAAGATTGAAAAAAGAACTTCCGCGCTTAAAAAAGCTTCCGCATGTAGGCGATGCGCGCTGTATAGGCACGGTCCTGGCGGTCGAGCTTGTGAAAGACAAAAAGACTAAGAAACTGTTCAGGTTCGAGGACAGGGTAGGGTACCGCATATACAAAAGCGGACTGAAGGACCGTCTTGTGCTTCGGCCCATAGGCAATGTTATATATCTTTATTTGCCGCTGTGCGTTAATGCCGGCCAACTTGAAGATATCCTTTTAAGGGCCCGCAAAATCCTTTCGCGATTGAAATATCCCTCGTAATTTAACGATACATTATCATAGGATCTTTTTCTTTTTAGGGAAGGAGTGCGAATGTGTCAGCCGGACAGATAATGCATGGGATAGGGAATGGCAGTCTCTTCGGATACGGCCGTATATTCGGCGTCCATAATCCGTTCGGGAGTGCTGTCGGCAAAGCGGCAGACCCTTATATAAATATGAGAAGGGTCGTTTCCTGTTCGAATTCTCCTGATTCTGCTGTGAAAGCCGCCGTGATAAGCACTCTGAGAGCCAAAATAGAGCACGGTTTTGATACGGTTTTTTTCCCTTCTATCAACAGGGATGTCATGGTTCGGGCCCTTTCCAGGGCAGATTTCATCGGACACAGGCTGGATGCCGCCGGAAAAGTAATATTTATAAATTGCGTGCAGAGATTTGTTACTGGGTGCTCCATTCAAGAACTTGGCATACTGTCCAACAGCGACAGTTCTGTGATTTTTGAGGCCGTACAAAGAGCGGCGGATCCTCACAAAAGAGAGATAATGGAAACGTCCGTTGCCAGATATCTTGCAATATTCACGCGCAAAGAATATGCGGTGAATATGCTGCCTTCTTTCAAAAATCATATTCCAGAGCACCATCTCTGTTATGTCAGCGGTTCTGTGGACGATGCTGTAAAACTGCTTTCATTTGCCCACTATAAAGATGATCCCGGAGAGACCTATACAAGGGGCGAAATATTGAAAGAACTTGCGGCCATAAATCCGGTATTGGCGCAGCTTATCAACGAGAGGCTGGAGCGCGGGGTCAGTAACGCTTTGCCGAGTTGATCCACGATATGGGATCCACTCTTGTGTCATGAATGCTTATTCCCCAGTGAAGATGCGGTCCGGTTGATATCCCGGTCGAACCCACGCGGCCTAATACTGTCCCTTTATCAATGAACTGTCCGGCTTTGACCAGAGTTTTGCTCAGGTGCATGTATATTGAATGTACTCCCTGTCCGTGGTCTATTACGACCGTTGATCCGTAAGCGGGCAGGGGGTTGGCAAAAGCCACGACTCCTGAATTGGTTGCTTTTATAGGGGTTCCGGCAGGGTTGCCTCCGATGTCGACTCCTCTGTGATCTCCGAGACGTTTTTCGTTGTATAAACGGTATGCGCCGAAAGGGGATGTGACCTTTCCTTTTAAGGGAAGAATAAAAGAGCTTTGCCAAAACCTTTCGCCGGTCCATGTTCGCAATACTTCTTCAAGTGTTTGCTGGTCGCCGTATATCTTTTCTGCGGTAAGTTTGCCTTTTTTCTGAGGAGGGAAAAGGAGCTTTTCGGCTTGAAATTTGTAGGGCCTTACATATATATATGCCGTGTGATCTTCCGTGTTCCCCGACATATCGGCTACAGTTATCTTTACCGGATGCTGTCCGGACGGCGCCGATGCGCTTACGCCTATTATCGTGTGAAGGCGTCCCTCGGCGGAGTAAAAAGGGATCTCTTTGCCTAGGAAACCGGCCTGTGCGGATGAAAGGTTCTCTCCTGTGATCGTGACGGAAAATGTCCTTCCCTGATAGACGCTTTCAGGGGATATGCAGATGCCGGCTGCCGCTGCTGATGAAGAACAGAGCAAGGCTGTTAAAATAAGGAAAAAGGCCGCAAAAACGCTCGTCTTCATGAAAAAAGTATATCATTTGCGGAGATATCTTTAGTACTTGACACGGGCTATTGGGCCATGTAAAATGAAAATGCGTGTGAGGAAAGGAGGCACGAAGCAGAGTTCATTCTCTCCACTGTGATCCTTCCACGTATTTTTTTCTTTACGAAACGGTTCCTTGAAAACTAAACAGGATAGAGAAGTCTTTTGAAGACACTTGTGTCTTTTAAAAGTACTTTGGCGTGATGTGGACACCTTTTCAATTTTTATTTTTTAGCAAAGAGCTTTTCAAACTTAGTTTAAAAGCAATTTTTTACTGAGAGTTTGATCTTGGCTCAGGACGAACGTTGGCGGCGCGCCTAACACATGCAAGTCGAGCGTGATTGCAGCTGTAGCAATACAGTTGCATGAAAGCGGCGGACGGGTGAGTAACACGTGGGCAATCTACCCATCAGACCGGGATAACCTGCCGAAAGGTGGGCTAATACCGGATACTTTTGCGGTTTCGCATGAAACTGCAAAGAAAGTTTTTTCGCTGATGGATGAGCCTGCGGCCTATCAGCTTGTTGGCGGGGTAACGGCCCACCAAGGCTATGACGGGTAGCTGGTCTTAGAGGACGATCAGCCACACTGGAACTGAGATACGGTCCAGACTCCTACGGGAGGCAGCAGTGAGGAATTTTCCGCAATGGGCGCAAGCCT
>CALFCX010000044.1 GCA_937950635.1 uncultured bacterium | reverse complement strand
GCCGAGACCTGCTCGAGAAGAGAATCCTTTAATTCTTCTTCGCTTTTTTTCCTTTTGAATTCTTCTATCCTGTTCTTCACGTCCTGCTTATAGGCCTCGGCACTTTCAAAGGAACTTATCTTCTTCACGAATTCATCATTGAATTCCGGAAGGATCCTTTCTATCACTTTCAAAAGCGTTATCTTAAAAGCTGCCTGCTTTCCCGCGAATTCCTTTATGTAATAATCCTTGGGAAGATCGATCGTGAACTCAGCGGAAGCGCCGACCTCCATGTTCTCTATATGGGCGTCAAATCCAGGAGCTATCCTGTTGTCTCCGAGCAATATAGGCAGCTTTTCCTGAGACAGCCTGGGCTCGAGATGCCCGTCCAAACTCCCAGCAACGTTCAGCTCTGTTATATCCCCGGCACGTGCGGGACGCGAAACTTCGCTTATTTTAGCCCCTTCCTCCTGGATAGACCGCACATAATCTTCAACTTCTTTTTCTTCAACGGCCGAGCTTTTTCTTTCGGCCTTGAGACCGTTGTACTTACCTAATACAACCTCCGGCATCACTTCGATCTCGAATAAAAAGGTGCATTTCACGCCTTCCTCTACGGCAATGGATCTCCAGACAGGATAATCCACAGGATCAAGAGAGGCCTCTTTAAGTATGTCCGAATACAGGGAGCTGACTACTTGGTCAAGCGCTTTTTCCTTGGCGAATTCCATATTCACGTTTTGCCTAACCACGGCTTCAGGGGCTTTCCCTGGTCTGAACCCAGGGATCTTCATTGTTGAAGCGGCATCTTTGATCACTTTCTCAAGAGCCGCGGAATACTGCTGGTAATCCACCTCTATCTCGAGAGAAACCTTGCTCCCTTCTTTGTTTTGCTTAACTATTTTCAAAATTCTCTTTTCCTTTCCAGTTGTCCGTCATAAAAGTAAACAAGCGGGCGATGAGATTTCCCGCATTCGCTTTGCTCTGCGGGATAAACTCCCTCACGACCTTCTCTGCTTATTCGATCAACAATAAGCGGGCGATGAGATTCGAACTCACGACCTTCTCCTTGGCAAGGAGACATTCTACCACTGAACTACGCCCGCCTGCGCTCCGCTTCGGCGCCTGTCTGCCGTAGCCTTGGCACAGGCAGTGGCAGGCCCGCTAAAGCGTCCAATTTACCAAAATTATAACATAAAGTGCCGCGGAGAGGACTTGAACCTCCAAGAGTGTTACCTCACATGGTCCTAAGCCATGCGCGTATGCCAATTCCGCCACCGCGGCATATTGTTAATTCTACATTGAAAGAACGGCACGGGTCAAACAAGACATGAAATCGGGATAGTTTTCTCTCGATAACATCTCACATGAATATCCCCGGAATAAGAACGCATATAAGATCGGCAGCCGTACAAATAGCAGGCTCTCCTAGGGCCTCAAATCTGCTGCGTGCGGCAAAAAGCACGATACCATTCCTGGCAGCTGGAACAGCCGGAGCTGCGCTCTATCATGCCAGCCCGGAATTCAAAGCGACAGCCGATAATATCAGGGCTATCCTTACAAGCCATCCGAGGATCAGCGAAATGACATCTTCCGCATTTTTTCTGGGTCTGGCTCCCGACTTCCTCACACAAAAATATGAAGGCAAAGGGATAAATATCAGAAGATTGACAGGAATGACCGCACTTGGAGCCGTAAACGGAGGAATATTAACAAGAGGGCTCTATACCGTACTGAACGGGCTTTTTCCTGAACAGGGGTTTTGGGCAACCGAGCAAAAAATACTGGTAGACCAGCTTTTATGGTGCCCGATGTTCTATTTTTGGTATTTTTCATCGACAAATCTCGTTGAAGGAAAAACATGGCAACCGTTAAAAGAGATCTATGCTGAAAAAGTCAAGAAATCTCTTCCGCTTTGCTGGGCATATTGGGGCTTGTTCGGAGCACAGCTTGTTTATAATCTTCCAAACGACCTGAGAATATTCGCCGCTAACATACTCAGCATATTGTGGTTCAGCTTCATGTCAAATGTGGCTCACAGGCCGGTAAAGAATGTAACGGATACAGTTACTTAGCCGCGTTGTCAGCCGAAATATTCATTGCCAGAGAGAACAATGCCCCCGCGGCCGACGATGACATTATGTCGGCTAATGTTATGTGAGAATAGATCATTTTGGCGGCAAAGCGCGGTTGGGCGTAAAAAGAAGTTTTTTCTCCTACCAATAACACCACATGATTTAACCCGAGAGGGCTTCCGACAAGCTTTCTCATATCATCCCGGAATACGACACTTACCCCTCCGTCGTTAAAAGACACCCGGTGCTGAAACCTGCCGGCAGGCAAAAGATCCCCTTTCCACACGTCTTCAATAAGGGTCCGTATGCTTCCCGGATAGCTCCCCTGCCCGAGCATGCCGCAATAAGGGTCCGTAAATATAGAAATGCGCCGAAAATCGCTTGAAATATTGCGATCCCGGTCCATATTGAAGATCACCTCCACAGGATGGAAACAATCCTTTTCCGGGCAGCCCTGCGAACACAGAGAAAATGATACCCCTTTTTTAGGGCCATGAGGTCTCTTATGACCTACCAATAATGGCGGGTCCATAAATCCCGATGCCGCATACAAAGTCCTGTATTCAGAAAGGCGGAAATTGAATCTGCGGAGAGCTTCGGGAATGTTTTGCCCGGAAGTCCTGAGCATATTGGGATTCGGGGCCAAAGCCGAAGTTTTCATTATGTCACCTCACAAAACAGTATCGATGCTTTTTAAATGAAATTTCATTGCTTTTGAAGGGACAAAAAGCAGCCTTTCTTCATGCTATAATTTTAGAGTTGTCTTTGCGCCATTAGCTCAGTTGGTAGAGCAGCTGACTCTTAATCAGCGGGTCGTAGGTTCGATCCCTACATGGCGCAGGTTTTCTTCTTTTCGGACTAAACATATGGCTTTCTACGACTACAAATGCAAAAAATGTTCGGCGGTATTTGAGGTCTCAAAAGGGATGAACGAGACTATAGAAGCGCCATGTCCCGAGTGCGGATGCAAGGATACTCAGCGCGTGTTTTCCGCCGTCAGGACCGTAAAAGGCGCAAAAGAAGCACTCGATTCGTTCGGCAGCGAAAAGTCCTCATCCGGCTGCGATACCTGCACCAGCGGAGTCTGTTCAACCTGCAACTGCAAATAATCTTACCTTTTCGCCAATTTGCTCATTGAAGTTAGTATGCCGACGGCAAGGGTCCCGCCTATCAGCGCCGTGACTAATTGAGGCCATCCCATCATAAAGGCAACGGCTTGCGATACTCCGACAGAATATATCTTTCCGTCAAAAACGGTAAGCGGCCGCAGCAAAAGCAGATTTACGGAAGCATAAAGAAAACAGAACTTCAAGACCGCGGCAACAGCTACCGCCAGCATCCTGTTTTTTCCTGCAAGTATATTATAAGAGCTGACAAAAACCGCGTTGGCCACCGCAATGAAAGGGATCATGGCCATAAGCGTTATCGGGAGCACCCCCGAAAAAGCCGCTACTATCGGCGTTATCATGCCAAGCAGCATGGCTTTGTTGGTCCCAAGCCTGTCGGCCGTCAGGATAAGGATCATGTTTATGATCACTCCGGTTATCATCTGCGGCATCTGCAAAAATATGACCACAGCCGCAAGAAGCATCGTCAATATCAATTTTGCGATCTTCACCCAGTCAAGATCTATATCCCCGACAAGTATATCAGTGCTCATTTTATCCTCCTTAATCGCAGTTACATGCGCCTAGGGTGATTCGAACACCCGACCCTTTGCTTCGAAGGCAAATGCTCTATCCAGCTGAGCTATAGGCGCGTAATTGATAACAATTATAGCCCATGATACTATTTTTAGGTCAAATGGAGATTAAAGTAGTCGCCGGGGATATAACAAAATTGGCCGTTGACGCGATAGTCAATGCGGCAAACACATCCCTTCTGGGAGGCGGCGGTGTCGACGGGGCAATTCACAGAGCGGCCGGCCCGCAGCTGCTTGAAGAATGTAAAAAGCTCGGCGGATGCAAAACAGGAGAAGCAAAGATCACAAAAGCATATGCTCTGCCGGCTAAATATGTGATACACACTCCCGGTCCTGTCTGGAACGGAGGCAACCGGAAAGAAAAAGAACTTCTCGCGTCATCATACAGGAACTCCATGGTCATAGCCTCGGAAAAAGGGTTAAGGACCATAGCGTTCCCTGCCATATCTACCGGGGTATACGGTTTCCCGAAAGATCTGGCAGCTGAAATAGCCGTTTCCACGGTAAAAGAGTTCTCAAAAGCTTATCCTCGGGCTTTTGACACTGTCTACTTTGTGGTTTTCCGGGAAGAAGACAAGATCCACTACAAAAACATCTGAGCCTGACCAGGCTCAGAGCGGGGCAACCTACAGCTCTCCCCGCTTTCAGCGGGGATAAACTCCGGCTGTCGCAAATAACTGCGCCCAACAGGATTCGAACCTGTGGCCTCTTGCTCCGGAGGCAAGCGCTCTATC
>CALFCX010000043.1 GCA_937950635.1 uncultured bacterium | reverse complement strand
GAGATGTAGCCGTGACTGGAGTTCAGACGTGTGCTCTTCCGATCTGGTCGCGGCCCTGGATACCCAGCAGATCTCGTCAGAATTCTTGAGCTCGCCGAAAACAACAGATTTGGAAGGTCCCTGCAGATTAAAATCCGGAAGAAGAAGATATTCTATCTTGGCAAAAGCGGTTTTCTTCGGGTTGTACATCTCTTTGAGCTTGATTATCCTGGGGTCCCTGACATCGCATATGCCTTTGTGCACTTCAAGCGGTTTCTGGGTTATGTTATCAAGCCCTATGCCCGTAAGTATGCTGAAAAGCTGCTGCTGGCCGGATTGCGGATTGCCGACAATGACTACTTTCATATATTGATTCTATCATCTCCGGCACCACTGGAATATAGCACCCATCGATCCGGAAAATATATCGTCCGGCGAGACATCTTCGACATTTGAAATTATGGACATTACCCGACCTCCGGGCAGCTGCCATCCGCGGGCAACTTCTTCATTGATATATACTACGGTACAGGGCACATCAAGCGCCTGGGCTACATGCGCCGTGCCTGTCTCCGGAGTTATAACATAACGGCTCCTGGCAATTATACTGGCAAGCTCTCCCGGACCGTTATTAGGCATTCCGATGACCGGAGCCTGAATATCAGAGAAATTTCTAAGTGCGGAATTAAAATTCCTGAAGTAATGTTGCTGCTCAGGCTTATAATAATTCACCAAGAATACAAGCCTTCCATATTTTTTCAAGAGATCCTGCCGAAACCAAAATCCGGACATCTGCGATACGGCTTCTATCAATGTGGACAATCTCCATTGATTATGATTCTGATTCGCACGCAGATTAAGGGTGACCAAAAAATCCTCCGGCAATATCCCGGACCTGACCAAAAGGTCGTCCACGGCCAATTTGTCTTTTTCTGATGACCAGGCTTCGGGTCTCATTTCTTGGCCCGTTATCCCGAAAGGTTCGAGATACCTTAGCATTGCGCTTCCCATATACTCTTCGGGAGCAAAGATCCCGCAGGGGGGTCTGACATCATGCGTGAAGACCTCGTATTGAGGGATCTCATTCTCAAATCTGTCCATTATCCCGGAAAGGATCTTGTTGGAGCCTATCCTGAAGGGGAATCGCATGCCTTCATCGACCACCAGAGAAGAATAATAGTACTCCTGAAAAGGAAGGCTTACTACAGCATCATATTGACCGGCTCTTATATACGGCGCCACAGAATGAAGCCCCTTGTTTGAGAACACCCCTTCATCCTGGACTTTATGCAAATGGATGCGATGCGGACAATTTTCGTAGAATCTCGCCCCGCTGCTGCTCGTCAGCACACCTATTTCCGCGTCTGTATATCGATCACGCAGCCCTCTAATCACCTGAGTGGTCATCATTTTCATGCCCAAAGCAGGGGTATCCGCCAGGACCAGTATCCTGGGCGGTCTTGAAACAGGCATATTTATCGGGGTTATTGCCATAGACTCCAACTACTATATATATCGTCTTTTAATGAGGGGTATTTCAATAACGGAACAGGCGGGGAACTCCCCGCCTGCATATTAAGTTCATCCTTAAATAACTATTGGTTGTATCTGGCCCAGGCTTCCGGATAATCTTGCGCTACCTGCGCATAATATTGCTGACCCATTTCTTCGGCAAGTCCGGTAAATCCGGCCCTCGGCTCATATGTTCTTCCGTCGTGGACCATGGCAGAGCTTGCGGAGGCCGTATCCGGATATATCCCAGCGGCAACAGCAGCCGCAACAGCCGCTCCCAGAGAAGAAGCTTCCGGCTCCAGGTTAAGGGTTACAGGAATACCCAGCATATCAGCAAATGTTTGCGGGATAACGCCAGTCTTGTCTTTTGATCCGCCGCCCGCCATTCGCGCTGCGGAGAATCTGGCTCCAAACTCCTCCATCATTCTCGCGCAAAGCACCATTTCAAGGTTGGTCCCGTCTATGACCGCTCTTGTCAGTTCGGCCTGGGACCTGCCTTTATCTCCCACAAATTTTGCGGTCGTATTGGCCGCTTTTACCGGGTGGTTTATTCCGTTGGCCCAGGGATAGAATCTGGCACCGCCCGCTCCCATTTCCACGCCGGAGGCAAGTTCCATCAGCTCTTCAATAGATTTCCCTGTTCTAGCAGACCACTCATCTACCGAAAGCCCCGTAGCCATACAACAGGCCATGAGCCAATCGCCAAAATAGTGGATCCGGCCCTTAGGATCGGCATTTATATTCTCACCATATGCGGTAACAACTCCCGAGGCTCCGTAATTAAGACCTAAAATACCAGGAGCTTTTGTTATCCCGTTGCCGAGCAGTGCTGTCATCTGATCACCGCCGCCGGCAGCTACAACGGTCCCCTTTTTTAGCCCCGCTTCTATGGCAAGCGGAACAGAAACCCCTCCAGCAACATCTCCCGGTCTTATTACCCGTTGAGGGAATTTATTCTCGAGCCCGAAGAATTTAAAAAGCCTGCCGGCATAAGTTGCTGTGCTCGGCTCAAGTGCAGAGATCCCGTCCGAAGATTCAAGGACCGGGTTCCCCGTTAAAGCAAACGTCAAAAGATTGTTGGTAGTGAGAGACAAAGTAGTTCTAGCCCATGTCTCCGGTGTCTCGTTGGCCCTGAAAAGAGCCTTGAAAAATATTCCCCTCATCATGGGCTCATTGCCTGTTTCGACTATAAATTTATCTCTCAAGGAATCGGAATTCATTATCATATTGAACATTCCGGCATTGCGCTGGCAGTTCCACATGGAAGCCGGAGAGAACGGCACAAGTCCCTTTATTGTTTGCCTCATAAGAAAATCCGCATGCATATGGCCGGAAGTTCCTATCCCGGCAATATCGGAGGCGTTAACCCCAAGACCAGAAAGTTCGGAAACTTTTTCCGCGACTGCCGATAACATATTGGCCGTCAAATGTCTTCCGTCCTGTGACTTTATCCTTCCTGCCGGCCCGCGCTCGGTCACCGTAAGCGGTCGTTGGACAAATTGGCCAACCCTTGCTCCGTTCGACGGGTCGAACGCGCCAACCTTAAGAGCATGAGTCCCTGCGTCAATGGTCAAGACTACCCTGTTAGCTGCCATATGATCTTCCTCCTTTTTTAGAACAAATGTTTATCTAAATCTAGGTCGAATGGTTTTTTTGGAAATTTCAGTGATTTTTTCACTTGATAACCCGCAAGATTTGTCCTGCCAAAAACGAATTAAGTCTATAGGGCAAGAAATGACCTGCATACAAAATGTGTCAAGAGAATATTCGAGCTGCCAAAGCACTTGTGCGGAAGAGTCCGCCGCATTCGATTGGGAAGAAATATGCGGACCTGAAGATGACGATGCGCATAACTATTCCGACGATACTTTTTCAGACAGTACCCATCAGGATAAATGCACAAATTCACGGTCTATATTCGGCGTATTAGGCAATATATTAGAAGGCGTCTCTTCTTTTATAAAAACAACCGTTCTCGGCATTCCAAAAGCTTCATCAAGCGGCTTGGCCGGGACTCGTCATACAGAACAGGAGTGGATAGAGATCGTCCAAGAAGACTGGTACGCGTTCGAGGACGCTCCGGAAGAGATCCGCAGCAACAGGAATATCATTTTAGCGGCAATAAAGAATAACCCCGATAACTTTGCCAGTATCTCCCAAGGCTTTCTAATTGACAGGAAGTTTGCATTAGAAGCTGTTTCGGCCAACGGATATGCACTTGGATACTTACCCGAAGATCTGAAAAATGACGCAGAGATAGTAAAAGCCGCCCTGGCTGAAAACGGAAATGCAATAGGAGATGTGTCAAAAGAACTGAGAAGCAGAAGAGACATCGCGCTGTTAGCCGCTCATAACGGCGGGAGTCTTCATCACCTACCGGCCTTTAGGAACGACAAAGAGATTGTTCTGGCCGCTGTTTCGCACAGAGGGAGCGACATCAAATATGCTTCCGACGAATTAAAGAACGATGCAGATATTGTCATGGCCGCAATAATTACGCAGAAAAGGCTCTTTGACAGAGCATCCGTAGAATCCCCAAATTCGTATCCAAGTCCGACTAAACAATATCCTCCAATTATAGAGTACGCATCCGATAGCTTAAGATCCGACAGGGATTTCGCTTTGGCCGCCGTAAAAGCTGATTCCCGCAACATGGAGTTCATTTCTCAAAACTTGCTGGAAGATAACGAGTTCATCAATAGCGCGGTCCTGAGCAACTTCGAGGTCACAGAGTATCTGGATCAAGCTACAAAAGAGCGTTACACAACGCAGTTCGCCAATGCCTTTTCTTTGCTCGGAATAGATCATCCGGAGCGATTTGATACATCCGACTATGTGGAAATAATAAGGAACAGATATTCAGTAAGTTCGGAAGGGACCAGAAATATGCTTGAGCAAATATTCGGCGTCGAGTTCTTTGCCGGCACCGAGTCCGATGAAAGGCCCGTATGTGTGATCATATTTCCCGAATCAGATCCTAACGGCGCTTTCCTCCAGGACGCTCCCACAATTTCTGCTCTAACAACAGGATACAGGGTCATATATTACGACATAAAAACAGACTATGAATTTGCGCAGTCACTGAGAGAAGCTACTCTTGATAACGGACAACAGGCAGAATTATGTATAATAGGCGGGCATGGGAACAGATACGCCCTTCAGTTCGGGGATTATAGTTGGATAGGAGATCGTGAAGCAGCATACATGGATATGTTCCTGGACAGAAATCTGATAGATTCGACAAGGGAGTGTATTTCGGACGGAGGAAATGTAGTACTGCTGGCATGCTCAACAGGAGAAGGCACGGACGGAAGAGCGGGCGTTGGGAATCTGGCGGAGTTCGCACACACTATATGGCCACAGGCAGGGGTTTATGCTCCTACAGCTCCGGCAGCTTATGTTAGATTTGAGTTGGATGAAGAAGGTATCTTATTAAACGCAACTTACGTTCTGGATGAAGGCCCTGTGCTTGTAGAAATTGGGGATGAGTTGCATACATATTATATCGGTCCATCATCGCGTGAAAGATTAAGGTACGATGTCCTGGGCATCATCGAAGATGTGATCATAAATCCCGTTATCGATATTTACAGAAATTTCGCAAACACGATCACCGGATGGCTTAAAGGCGGTTGATCGTTTCAGAATATAATGTCAAATACGTTGTTCAACACTTTATCCGACAAGGTTTCTTCAACATTCCCGTATGCGATCACTCTGCCGTTTTTCATCATCACCACCCGGTCTGCGAATTCTTTAACAAGCCCGATATCGTGAAAAACTCCTATTATCAGCTTTTCGGATCTAAGCGAGCCGAGGATCCTCATGGTCGCCACCCGGTATTTTATGTCAAGATGCGCGGTCGGCTCATCAAGCAGCATTATGTCCGTTCCCTGGGCCAGAGCTCTGGCTATCAGCACCCTTTGATATTCGCCCCCGCTTATACGGGAAATGTCGGCATCCTTTAAGGCGGTCAGGTTAAGCCGGTCCAAAGACGACTCCACCGCAGCGCGGTCTTTTGTCGGCCCCGTATCATGCGGGTTCCTTCCCATCGCAACGATCTCTTCCACCGAAAACCCGGGAACAGGGCTCGAAACCTGCGGTATGAAAGAGATCCTCTTAGCCCTTTCCTTAGGGTTCACCTTATCAAGTCTTTCACCCGACATAAGGATCGATCCGGAAGTTGCTTTTAAGATCCCTAGCAATGCTCTAAGAAAAGTGGTTTTACCGCTCCCGTTAGGGCCCATTAACGCGATGAACTCCCCTTTTTCCGCGCGCATAGTTACATCATTTATCACATCCGGGCCGCCGTACCCGGCGCAAAGTTTTTCTATTTTCAGCAGCTCAGACATTGGTCTTTCTCCTTAAAAGCCAGATAAAGAAAGGAGCACCGATAAAAGCGGTTATTATCCCGACCGGAAGTTCGGCCGGAGAAATGAGCGTTCTCGACAAAAGGTCTGCGGTCACCATGAACGAGGCTCCCAAAAGTCCGCTTGCCGGTATCAGCAGTATATTATTAGCTCCTATAATGAGCCTGACCGCATGAGGAACTATAAGCCCGACAAACCCGATGATCCCGCACATAGCCACAGATGCCGCGGAAAGAAGAGAAGCGACGAAAAGAAGCATCATCCTGACAAATTTTACATTAACTCCCAAAGATATTGCTTCTTCCTCCCCCAGCAAAAGGATGTTCAACTGTTTGGATAAGAACACCGCAACAGATATGCCGATCGCCGCTGTAACGGCTGCGATCTTCACGAACACAGGGCTGGCAAATGCGAAACTTCCGAAAAGCCAAAAATATACCGATTGTATGCTGTCGCTTGAAAGTATCACGGCAACAAGAGCGGCCCCGAGCAATGAAGAAAGCGCTACTCCGGCAAGAACTAGCACTTCAGGCCTTACTCCGGAAGAGCTCCTTGAAAAAGAGTAAACCAGAATTACCGCCGCCAGCGCTGCCAAGAAAGACAAAGAACAGACCGCATAAAGCGGTAACCCGAACGACATAGAAACAGCCGCTCCAAGCGCCCCGCCCGCGGACACACCCAGAATATAAGGGTCCGAAAGAGAGTTCCTCAATACTCCCTGAAGAACTGCCCCGGATACCGAGAGCATGGCGCCGACAATAGCCGCCAGAAGTACGCGCGGAAGCCTTATCTCCCAAAATATAAGTTCCGATGTTTTTGTAGCATCAAAAGGACTTACGATAACAACCCCGACAAGCGACCCCGCCGCCAATACCGCCGCAAGCAGAAGTATAAGCCATATATAGACGTATAACGATTTATGCCGCATTTGTCTACTCGTTTATAAAAGTCGATATCAGGTCCAGAGCCGTAAGAGCCCTCGGAGAAGGACGTGTTACTATGTCGGAATCTATTAGCATCACCTTTTTATCCTGCACGGCCTTTAGGGACTGCCATCTTTTATCCGAAAGCACTTTTTGCAGGTTCTTATATGATTTTCCGGCAAAAACTATATAATCGGGATCTTCTCTCACCACAAACTCGAAATCGACCGAAGGATATGCTCCCGGAACTTTTGCCCCGATATTCTGTCCGCCGGACCGCTTCACAATATCGTCTATGAACGTTCCCTTTCCGGCCGTGATCAAAGGCGAAGGCCAGAGTACCACCAGCAGCTTGGGCGCTGTCCCCTGCCTTGTTTTTGAGCGCGCTTTGCTGCTTCCTTGCCTTATGCGTTGTGCAAGCCTTTCCGCGGTACTGTTCACTCCCGTGACCTTTCCCAATAAAAGTACGGAATCGGCCAGCTGGTCGAAATTTCGCGGATTTATTACAAAAACAGGCAGTGAAAGTTCCCTGAACTTTTCGATCTGGTATTTCTGGGTATCATAGAGCATGACGATAAGATCAGGGTTCATTGATACTATTTTTTCGGTATTAAGGGTTATATCCCCTATTTTCGGAAGCTGCGCGACCTGAGGAGGATAATCGCATCTGGAGCTTACGGCGATCATTCGCCTGTCCAGACCGAGCTCGAACAGTATCTCCGTGTTGCTCGGCATGGTCGAGATTATGCGGCGGGGCGCTGAAATGGCCGTAAATTTAACGCCTGATTCGTCCTTTACGGTAACGGGAAAAGCCGTAACGACCGACGAGAACAAAAGACCGAACAACGAAATGAAGAACACTCGTTTTATCATATGATTAAAATTGCGGATATTCGGGTTTGGATTCTGTATCAATGATACCCATGGCCATAAGGTCGCCTATGTTCTTGAGTATCTTGCGCGGCTTGTTCTCCCCGTCAGGAAGGGACACTATAGATCGGAAGAGCACACGTCTGAACTCCAGTCACGGCTACATCTCGT
>CALFCX010000042.1 GCA_937950635.1 uncultured bacterium | reverse complement strand
ATGCCATAAGCAACCGCACACGGTATCTTCACGCCAGGAACACAATAGCCCAGATACTCCGGTTCGGCGCGGTCCCCGTCATAAATGAGAACGATACAGTATCCGCGGAAGAGATAAAGTTCGGGGATAACGACACCTTGTCCGCGCTGGTTGCATCCCTTATGGGCGCTGATCTGCTTGTGATATTGAGCGATGTCGACGGTTTTATGGTCGACGGTGTCGTGGTGCCGACAGTTGAAAAAATATCCGGAGATATAGAAAAATTCGCCGGCGTTCCCTCGACATCATGCGGGACTGGCGGCATGATAACAAAACTTTCCGCAGCCAAGACCGCTCTTGCGGCCGGCATCCCCGCGGTCATCGCGGGGTTCAGGAACGAGAACATAATAGAGAACATACTGTCAGGAAGCGAAGCCGGCACTGTGTTCGTACCGAAACCTTCGAAGATAGAGGGAAAGAAACGCTGGCTGATGAGCGGGAAAAAACCGTCGGGAAAAGTGGCGGTCGATACGGGAGCGGTAAAAGCCCTCATTGAACAAGGGAAAAGCCTCCTGCCAGTGGGCATAAAGGAAGTAAAAGGAAAATTTTCTCATGGGGATATAATAAGCATCACGGACACTTCGTGGAGAGAGATAGGGAGAGGAATAACATCCTACAGCAGCGATGAGATCATAAAGATCAAAGGGAAGAACTCATCGGAAGCAAGAAAGGCCCTGGAAGTGCTTCCCAGCGATGAAGTGGTCCACAGGAATAACATGGTGATCATATGAGCGAAATAGAGAATATATGCATAAAAGCCCGAGCGGCAGCAGTGGCCATGGGGCTTATGAGTACAAAAAAGAAGAATGAGGCGATCGAAGCCGTTGCTGCTGAGATCGAACGTTCACGCGGCAATATACTTTCCGAGAACAATAAGGATATAGAAGCCGGCATCAAAAAAGGCCTTTCCAAAGCGCTGATAGAAAGACTGACTCTTAACGACAAACGGATCGATTCCATGATAGAAGGAATAAAACAAGTTATTGCTCTTCGCGACCCGGTCGGAGAGATCATTGATGAGCTCAAAAGGCCCAACGGGCTAAAGATCAAAAAGGTCCGCGTCCCTCTGGGCGTTATCGCTATGATCTATGAATCAAGGCCCAATGTGACGGTGGATGCCGCCGTCCTTTGTTTAAAAGCCGGCAATTGCGTGATACTCAAAGGCGGATCAGATGCGATCAATTCCAATAAAGCCATATCGGACGCTATCTGCAAAGCTGCGGCCTCAAAAGGCCTGCCCGACGGCGCCGTTTCATTGATAGGGACGACCGACAGGGATGCGGTAAAAGAACTTCTTTCAGAGCGGAAGTACATAGACTGCGTGATCCCCCGCGGAGGGGCCGGCTTAATAAACACGGTCGTAGAAACATCTTCCATCCCTGTGATAGAAACGGGTGTCGGTAACTGCCATGCCTTTGTGGAAAGAACGGCAGACCTGAAAATGGCGGAAGAGATCGTTCTAAACGCAAAGGTCCAGAGACCTTCGGTATGCAATGCCATAGAAACCCTGCTGGTCGACGAGGGCGTGGCGGGAGACTTTCTGCCCCGGATAGCACAAAAGCTAAAGAACGCCGGGGTTGAGATGCGCGGTTGCAAAAAAACATTGTCGGTTCTGCGGGACATAAAACAAGCGACCGAAGATGATTGGTACGCGGAATATTTAGATCTGATCCTGGCAATAAAGATCGTTTCCGGCACCGATGAGGCCATAGAACATATCAGCCGCTACGGATCCCGTCACAGCGAGACCATCATAACAAAAGATAAAAAGGAAGCCGATAAATTCACTTCTTCGCTCGATTCGGCCGCAGTATACGTGAACGCTTCCACCAGGTTCACTGACGGTTTCGAGTTCGGCTTCGGAGCGGAGATCGGCATATCCACTCAAAAACTCCATGCCAGGGGGCCCATGGGACTTAAAGAGCTCACGAGCTACAAATACGTGATCCGCGGGAACGGACAGGTCAGAAAATGAAAAAAGTCGGCATCCTCGGGGGCACTTTCAACCCGGTACACAAAGGCCATATCCGCCTCGCGGAGAAAGCTTTGAAGGAATTCGGGCTCGCTTATGTCATTTTTGTTCCGACCGGCCTGCCGCCGCACAAGAGCACCAAAGATCTTGCCACAAAAAAACACAGGCTGAAAATGGTCTCCGAATCCATAAAAGGCAGAAAAAAATTCAAACTTTCAAAAATGGAGATAAACCGCAGCGGTTATTCATACGCCGTCGATACATTCAATAAACTGAAAAAACGGCTCGGCAAAAGCACGCGGCTTTTTTATAT
>CALFCX010000041.1 GCA_937950635.1 uncultured bacterium | reverse complement strand
GACCACCGAGATCTACACTCTTTCCCTACACGACGCTCTTCCGATCTGCCTGTGTTTCATTATCTTGAGATCATAACTTAATATTTTCCCTGCGATATCCAAAGCAAGAGGCCCCTGAACGGCTATTGCGACCCTGCTGTCATACAGCATTTTTGCCCCGGGATCTTTGCCCTTTATGATGGCGAACACTTTCTGGGCGTTAACGGCATTTGATATAACCAGGAATCTGTCTTCAAGCCGGTAAATTATCAGGTCATCAATAACGGTTCCATCCTTGCCGCAGATAAATGAATACTGTCCCATGCCCTCTTTAAGAGCGTAAATATCGTTCGTGGTAAGCTTTTGGAGTTCCTCGCCTTTGAACACCTCTATCTGCCCCATATGTCCGATATCAAACGCTCCGGCTTTGTTCCTGACCGTATTGTGTTCATGGATTATCCCTTTGAACTGTACGGGCATCATCCAGCCGGCAAAGTCGACCATTTTTGCACCGGAGCTCACATGGATTGCGTAAAGAGGCGTTCTCTGGGCCATTATTTCCCGAGCACTTTCTTGAAGGCCTGAACGAACTTTTCGTTCTGGGGCATTGTCCCTATGGTAACGCGGACGGCGTTCGGAAGACCGAACGATCTTAAAGGACGGATTATTACGCCTTGCCTCATAAGGTCAATAAAAACCGTATCGCTCTCCCGGCCGAGGTCGATAAAGATGAAATTAGCCTGGGTTTCCGCGAATTTCAGCCCCATTTTGCGGAATTCATCGTAAAGATATCTTTTTCCTTCGGAATTATTCCTGAGCGTCCTGGTAAGGAATTCCTCGTCCTTTAAAGCTTCCAGCGCCGAATATTGTGCAAGCCGGTTGACGTTAAAAGGGAGTTTTGCAAGATTGAGATATTTTATGATCATGGGGGTCGATATCCCGTATCCGACCCTCAGAGCCGCCAGCCCGTATATTTTTGAGAACGTTTTCAGTATTATCAGGTTCTTACCGCTTTTTACATGATCGATCGACCTTGGATATTCTCTGCTGTCTGCAAAATCCCCGTAGGCTTCATCCATTACCACGATAATATTTTCGGGAAGCCTGTCCATGAATTCAGAAAATCTATCCCCGGTGAATATCGTTCCGGTAGGATTGTTGGGATTGCACAGGAAAACTAGTTTCGTGCGTTCTGTCACGGCATTAAGGATGCCTTGAAGATCATAAGAATGGTCCTTCAGGTCCACAAATACCGGCCTTCCGTCCATTATCTTTGTGACGAATTCGTACATGCTGAAAGTATTCCTTGAGATTATCGCTTCATCCCCGGCGCTCAGAAAAACCTGTGCGATAAGCAGCATTATTTCGTCGGAACCGTTGCCGACTATCACGCTCTCTTTAGGTACCGAGAACTTGCCGGCCAAAGCTTCCCTGAGCAATAAATGATGCTGGTCGGGATATATGTGGAGAGTATCTGAATATTTCTTCAGGGCTTCGACCGCCCGAGGGGAAGGGCCCAAAGGGTTCTCGTTGGAAGCGAGCTTTACGACCTCTTTTAGCTTGAACTCTTTGACGACCTCTTCGACCTGTTTGCCGGGAATATACTCGGGAAGCCCGGAGATCGCGTTTCTGGCAAGGTCTTTCATGGATAGATTATAACACGGTCGGATAAAGTCTTCTAACGCGCGGGTTTGTCGCGTTTCTTGACCTCTACCCTGTCCCCGTGCATTTTGTAAAAGCTTTTTATGGTCTCTTTTTTCGATGCCTTTCCGTTAGAGACGACCGTCTTGACGACCTCTGTCCTGAAAGCATCGGTCTTTATCTCTTTTCTGGATACCTCGCCGGTCTCGGAATCCCTTGTAGTTATAGTGGTATGTTTGTATTGTATCTTCGGCGACGAAAATTTGACCGTTTTTTTAGGCCCCTTGCCTATTATCCTTATATTTATCCCTTTCTTAAGCGGTACGGATTGCACGACAATCGGAGTTCCTGTATCATTTTTGAATTTAAAGTCCGCATAAGGAGGATAGATCACGGCATCTCTGCCCAGAGGATAGATAGAAAAATAGATCCCGTGATTCGATCGCGATATCACATCAAGGTCGGCCAGCATGACCGCATTATAAAGTGTCGTTGCCACCTGGCAAGCCCCTCCCCCGAGCTCGGGAACAAGCTCATCCCCGAATATAACATAAGCATCCTGAAAACCCCTTTCCTCGCTGAACTCACCTATCTCCTTTATAAGGGAAAATGTCTCTCCGGTCCCTATATAACAATTGTTTATGAAAGAGGCCGAAAGCCGGATATTATGCACTCTCCCCGGAGAATCATATTTTCCAAAATACGTGCTGTAGCTACCTATGACCTCTGGCGACGGTATCGCTTCGAGCATTTGCCGTGTAACCGCGGGAGAGAAACTTTCAATGGAAAGAGGAAATGTTGTTCTGCCTTCCGCCAGTCCTTTTTGCAGTATGTAATAAGAATCCTCAACAAGCATTTTTTTTCCGCGGATATCTTTCTCTACGAGAACGGTTTCTTTTTTTATTCCTGACTCTTTAAAAGTTACAACGGTGAATTTCGCGTCCGCCGAAGGCCTGTCAATATATTCCTTGACCTGCTCCAAAAGCAGTACCGCATCCTGAGGGGAATCTATCCTTAAGAGCGGAGTGAATGTCTTCCGGGATGTTTGAAGGTTCCATATCCTGCTGAATATATTTTTATCCTCAAACCCGAAGAACAGGGCGTTCACGCTATCACTCACTCTGACTCTGGCCCCTATCTGGGAAGGCCAGAACTCGAACCTGGTGACCTTTTTGTCTTCCTGATAATAAAAAGAAAGCGGTTTGGAGTATATTTCATCCGCCTCAAATGTCCCGATCGCTCCGGCGGCTTCCTGAGCGGTAAGGCCTCCCACATAAGCCTTGCCTATATAATATCCGGCGGGAATGCGGCTTCCCGAATAGTGGTTCAAAGAGACAAATATCCCGGCAATCGCCGAGATAGCTATTATGATAATGACTAGCTTCCGGATGTTTTTCATTTTTTGTACAAACAAAAACCCTCCCGATGTTTTTCGGGAGGGTTCCATAAACTTACATTAGGCCGGTCAGGACCTATTCTATTATCTTGGCAACAACCCCGGCGCCGACCGTATGGCCGCCTTCTCTTATAGCGAATCTTTGTCCTTCCTCGATGGCGACATCCGTGATAAGTTCGACAGTCATGGTTATGTTGTCGCCGGGCATGACCATTTCAACGCCTTTCGGCAGTACGACCTGTCCGGTAACATCTGTGGTCCCGATATAGAACTGAGGCCTGTATCCCGGGAAGAAAGGAGTATGTCTGCCGCCTTCTTCTTTGGTCAAAATAAGCACCTGAGCATCGAATTTTTTGTGCGGTTTTATCGAACCCGGTTTTGCAAGCACCTGTCCTCTTTGGAGGTCTTCCTTTTCCACGCCCCTTAAGAGCAACCCGACGTTGTCTCCGGCCATACCTTCATCAAGCGTTTTTCTGAACATCTCGACTCCCGTAACAACGCTCTTTTTATGGCTGCCGAGACCCAATATTTCTACTTCTTCTCCGACTTTTATCTTACCTCTGCCTATCCTTCCGGTACCTACCGTGCCCCTACCGGTTATCGTAAAGACGTCCTCTATCGGCATAAGGAAAGGCTTGTCTAGTTCCCTTTGCGGATCCGGGATATAAGAGTCCAAAGCATCCATAAGTTCAAAAATACATTTTGCTTCCGGGCTGTCCGGATTGGATGATTCCATGGCCTTAAGCGCGGAACCTTTTATGATCGGGATCTCATCGCCCGGGAATTCGTACTTTTTCAACAATTCCCTTATTTCCACTTCAACGAGATCTATAAGTTCTTTGTCGTCTACCATATCAACTTTGTTGAGGAATACGACTATCTTCGGCACGTTGACCTGCCTGGCAAGAAGGATATGTTCCCTTGTCTGAGGCATGGGGCCGTCGGCGGCGCTTACCACCAATATGGCTCCGTCCATCTGAGCGGCACCGATGACCATGTTCTTCACATAGTCCGCGTGGCCCGGGCAGTCTATATGAGCATAATGCCTTTTTTCTGTCTCATATTCGACGTGCGCAATAGCGATCGTTATACCTCTCGCTTTTTCTTCCGGCGCGCTGTCGATCTCGTCAAAGGCTTTTGCCTTGGCCATTCCTTTGGCAGCCAATGTTTTTGTTATTGTCGATGTAAGGGTGGTCTTCCCGTGGTCGACGTGTCCTATCGTTCCTACGTTTACGTGATTTTTCTTTCTCTCAAACTTTTCTCGAGCCATGTTCTGTTCCTCCTTGAATTTTTCTCAATACGTCAATTATAGTATAACGTATATTCTGCGTCAAGCCCGCGACCGGGATTGAACCGGTGACCTCGTCCTTACCAAGGACGTGCTCTACCAACTGAGCTACACGGGCCTGTGTGATCTGGCGGCGGTCAGTTGTCCGCAAGCCGCGGAAATGTCGGAGCCTTTGCTTTTTCTAATTGTAGCATTTACCCCGCCGTGTGCCAATATTTGAACAAAAAGCTCCGCCCTCTGTCTGGTGGTCGGTTCGAAAGAAGATCCCTTAAAGCGGTTAAAGGGAATAAGATTGATATGGCACAGTCTTCCGGACATAAGTTCCAGCAGGTCCCTTGCGTCTTTTATGGAATCGTTCACTTCTTTTATCATCACGTATTCGAAAGTGACCCGGCGGTTGGTCCTTTGCACGTAATAATCCGCGGCTTTAAGGACCTCTTTTATGTGATAGGTATCGTTTATAGGCATCAAAAGTGAGCGCTTCCTGTCGTCAGGCGCGTTAAGAGATATAGCCAGATTGACATCGATCCCTTCGCCGGCCAGTTTTCTTATCTTGTCAGGGATCCCGCATGTTGATATGGTTATCCTTCTTATGCCTATGCCCATTCCCTCCGGTGAATTCATGGTCTTTATGGCCTTGATAACATTGGCATAGTTGAGCATGGGCTCTCCCATTCCCATGAACACTATGTTCCCCACGTTTTCCCTTCCGCCGGACATAAAGTAGGCAACTTGGGCCAATATCTCGTCAACCTGAAGGTTGCGTCCCGGCCCAAGGCTTCCGGTAGCGCAAAAAGAACACCCCAAACCGCAGCCGAGCTGCGACGAAACACAGATCGTAGCCTTACCTCCGGAACCGATCCTGACGGCCTCAACAAAATGTCCGTCCGCGGTCTTAAAAAGATATTTGCTGGTACCTTTTTCCGATGACCGGCTTTTGCCTTCGGCGGCAAGCCCGGTAACAACGGACTTTTCCTTCAGCAGCTTCCGCTCTTCAAGGGATATGTTGGTCATTTCATCTATGCTCATTACAGGGGTCTTATAAAGCCACGAGGATATCTGGGAGGCGCGGAATTTTTTCAGGCCCAAAAGGTCCGAAAGCTCTTGGATCTCCGGTTTTGAAAGTCCTAAAAGGGAAATCTTGGTTTCTATTGGAGGATCTCCGATGCGGCTCGAAGGCCGTTATTAATGAACATGGGAGTGCATATGTGACATGGCGATATCATTCGTTTTCATTATATCACGGTGGGGGCCTCTCCAGAGTGTATCCCCTATTGAATATTTGCATAGCTATGCTATAATATTTGCAGTTCAAAGGTCGAGGTTTAATGGTCGGATGTTTGAGACATAACGGTCCGTGGAGGCTGTGACCGGGACCGTTAATTTGGGCTTGCGCCGGGATCCGCCGCTTGTCCGGATTGAACGCCATTAAGCTACAGAAAAATTTATTTTGGAGATTCCCGCTTAAATGAAGACTATTTTCGTAGGAAATCTTCCTTGGTCATCCACGGAATCCGAACTGCAGACCATCTTCTCCCAATTCGGGGAAGTAGTTTCAGCCAGGATAGTAACTGACAAGTTCTCCGGCAGGTCCAAGGGATTCGGGTTCGTCGATATGGAAGACGAAGCTGCCGAAAAAGCTATTCAGGGAATGGCCGGCTACAAGCTGAAAGACAGAGAGCTTACAGTGAATGAAGCCAAGCCAAAATCCGCTGACGGCGGCAGAAGGCCCGAAAGAAGCTTTAACAGAATGTAATCTGTCCGATAGTTTTGTTTAAAGTCAGCCCCCCGATATATCGGGGGGCTTTTTTTTCACAGTGGATCCTCCACTGATGATATAATTAGAATAAGGGCGTGTAGTTCAGGGGTTAGAATGCCTCGCTTACACCGAGGAGGTCATAGGTTCAAATCCTATCGCGCCCACCATAAAAGGGCGATTAGTTTAGCGGTAGAATGCTTCCTTCACACGGAAGAGGTCGCAGGTTCGATCCCTGCATCGCCCATTGTCAATCTTTCTTATAATACTGGTTGAAATCCTCGGGGCGCATGTTGTCGATAAAATCCTTGAATTTCTGGGTCTCTTCGGCATCCTTTTCGGAGTTAACGAGCTTTGACTGCATCATCACGACCTCGGCCACGAAAAGCGGCGCACTGAACCTTACCGCCAGAGCTATCGCGTCCGAAGGTCTTGACTCAAGAACTACCTGCTTCCCGTCTTTATCGGTCATTTCGATACTGGCGTAAAACGTTCCTTCTTTGACGTCAGAAATGACCACTTTGGTTATTTTAGCCCCCAGTTTCTCGAGCATGTCCTTCATGAGGTCGTGTGTCATGGGCCTCGGAGGGGTAACTCCCTGCATTTCCATAGCTATGGCGGTGGCCTCGAATATCCCTATCCATATAGGAAGAAAGTTGAGCTCATCCTTGTCTTTCAGGAGGACCAAGGGTGAAAAGTTCCTGGGATCGAACCCTATTCCGCCGACTTCCATCGGGATCATGGTTTATTTCCCCTTCACCGTCTCCACTATCTTGGTAAAAGCTTCCTTATCGGATATGGCAAGTTCGGACAGCATTTTTCTGTTCAGAGCTATCTTATGCTTCTTCAAAAGATTGATGAATTTGCTGTATGAAAGTCCCTGTTTGCGTACCGCCGCGTTTATCCTGGCATTCCAAAGCGCACGAAAATCGCCCTTCCTGTCCCTTCTGTCCCTGGTCGCGTACTTCAGAGCATGATAAACGGCCTGTTTTGACGCCCTGTAGAGCCTGCGCAAAGATCCCCTGAAACCTTTTGCCCGCTTTAATACTTTCTTTCTTTTTTTTCTCGCTACGTTCCCTCTTTTTACTCTGACCATTTTATTGCCTTTCCTAGATTATTCGCCTACGCGTAAGGAAGCATAGTTCTTATTTTTTCTATGTCCCTTTTGTTGACCAGAACGGATTTACTCAAACGCCTTTTTTGCGAGGATTTTTTGCTTTCCAGAAGATGGCGCTTAAATGCCTTTCCTCTTTTTATCTTCCCCGTCGCCGTGAACTTGAACCTTTTGGAAGCGGCTTTTCTCGATTTTATCTTCGGCATGACTTACCTTTCTTTCTTTTACTTAGGCGACACCATAAGGATCATGTTGCGCCCCTCAAAACTATAAGGGCTGTCGGGCTTGCCGACATCCGCCAGGGATCCTATCATTCTGTCCATATGGCGCTTGCCGACATCCGGATGCGTCATTTCCCTGCCGCGGAACATCAACGAGACCTTTACCTTAAAACCCTTCTGCAAAAACTCTTTGGCTCTTTCGGCCTTCACAAGGAAGTCGTGGTCGCCTATCTTTGCGGAAAGCTTTATCTCTTTTACAAGCCCGGCTTTCGAGGACTTCTTGGCCTTTTTTTCCTTCTTGCCCTGCTCATACATCAATTTGCCGGGATCGGATATCCTGCAAACCGGAGGGCTGGCATTGACAACCACCAGAACAAGGTCCAATCCTTTTTCATACGCTTTGGCTATCGCCGCCTGTGTGGGCATAACACCAAGCTGTGAGCCGTCGCTGTCAATGACCCGAACTTCCTTATGCCGGATCATTTCATTGGTCACAAAATTCCTGAAAGCTATGGTGTCACCTCCAAGTAGTGCATACAAAAGAAATTATATCAAAGTTAGCTCTCGTTGACAAGCATCCCATGGTCTGGTATATTTATAGTATGACATACGCGATAGTAGAGTCCGGAAATAAACAGTACAAAGTGGAAAAAGGCTCCGTCATAGATGTTGAGCTCCTTGAAGGCGAAAAGGATAAACCGGTCGATCTCAAATCGGTCCTTCTGGTCGCTGACGGCGGCAACATAACCATAGGCACCCCTTACGTGAAGGCAGCCTCGGTAAAATGCAGGCTCATCGACGAAGTTAAGGACAAGAAGGTCGTCATATTCAAATATAAGAGCAAAAGCAATTATCACAAGAAGACCGGTCACAGACAAAAATATTCCAGGCTTCTTGTAGAAGATATCTCAGCAAAATAAGCAACCGGGGAGAATAACAATGGCTCATAAAAAGGGAGCGGGAACGTCATCTAACGGCCGTGATTCAGCCGGCCAAAGGCTTGGAGTTAAAGCTTACGGAGGACAGACCGTCAGCGCCGGTTCCATAATAATGAGACAGCGCGGAACAAGGTTCTTCCCGGGATCCGGAGCGGGCCTCGGGAAAGATGACACTATATTCGCTTTGCGCGACGGGCGTGTCGAATTCGTGGGCAATAAGATCAATATAAGATAGATCCGCTACCCCGTTTTGTTGTATTTGCCCCTGAAATGCACTATAATTCTTTTCAAATGGAACGTTTTTCCAGAAGATCGCTTTCTCAGGAGATCGGAAGAGCGTCGTGTAGGGAAAGAGTGTAGATCTCGGTGGT
>CALFCX010000040.1 GCA_937950635.1 uncultured bacterium | reverse complement strand
GCATACGAGTTGTAGCCGTGACTGGAGTTCAGACGTGTGCTCTTCCGATCTTGATCTCGGTAATTACGCCGTCTTTAACAAGTATTTCCGCGGCGCCGACCTTTTTATAAAGGTTGTCCCCTACACCTACATCAACGGGGCCTTCAAGAGGTCCCTGCACGAATTCAGAACCGAGCACTAAACCCCTGGCTTCCTGTATCTTGTTCAGAAGGTCCTGTTTCTGGGCCTGTATCCTTGCTTTTTCGTTGGCAAGCTGGTTCTTAAACTGAGTGACCTGCTGAAGCATGCCTTTTTTCTTGAGATCCTCCATGTAGCTCTTGCTCTGGTTCTCCATTTGCGAAAGCTGCATATCCATGTTAGCAACGGTCCGTTCCAGCTCCCGGACCAGGTTGTCCTTAAAAGCCTCGGTGACGACCGCTTTTACCATCACGATACGTTTTAGTTCGATCTTTTTCGCTGCTTCAGCCATGTTCTAGTTACCCCCTTTTTTCTTCCGCTAAAACTTCGACCGTTACTCTCTTTTGAAGTTTTGCTCCAGCTGATTTGACCACCGTTCTTATTGCGTTTATGATACGACCCTCTTTCCCTATGACCTTACCGGTATCTTCAGGCGCTACTTTGATGCCTATGATGGTTATTCCGTCGCCGTCAGTCTGTGATATCTGCGCCTGTTCGGGCTTATCTACCAAAGCCCTGACCAGATATTCTACAAGTTCTTTCACGGTTAAGCGCTCCTCCTTTCGGGCTTTGCGTTAAGCTGCCTGGGCCGCGCCGGCTTCGGCAGATGAGGCCTTTTTGGGCGCTCTTTTTGTAGCTTTTTCAAAATTAACTGGTGGAAGTATGCCGGCTTTTCCGAGGTATTTTCGTACGGTATCGGTAGGCAAAGCGCCTTTCTTGAGCCAGGCTTCCACTTTTTCCCTGCTGACATCAAAAGAAGCGGGTTCTTTTCTGGGATCATAAGTTCCCAAAACCTCTATGGTCTTTGAATTTCTCGCGGAAGATTCGTCCATGACAACGACCCTGTAAAACGGTTTACCACGTGTTCCGAGCCTCAAAAATCTGATTTTCGCAGACAAAGCGGTACCTCCTAATATATTGGTGCAAACACAAAGAAATTATACCATAAAAGACTGAAAATGTGTCTTTGTTTCCTCTAAGCTATCACCCCCGAATTTTTCGAGGAAAGCATCGGCCATAACGTAAGCGGCTGCTGATTCTCCTATCACGCCGGCTGCGTGCACGGCACAGACATCCGCCCTTTCAAAATGCGCCTTACAAGGCTCTTTTGTTCTAATATCGACAGAATTCAGCGGCTGCTTAAGCGTTGCTATCGGCTTCATAGCGGCTTTTATCACGATATCCTCTCCGTTGGACATCCCGCCTTCTATCCCTCCGGCATTATTGGTCTTGTGTGAATATCTGCTGTCGGAAAATAATATCTCATCATGGACCTGGGTCCCTCTTTTCGAAGCAGCTTCAAATCCAAGACCTATTTCAACCCCTTTAACGGCTTGGATGCTCATCAAAGCCTGGGCGAGCTTCGCATCGAGCTTCCTGTCGGGATGCACATGGCTGCCGAGACCGACAGGCGCGCCTGATATGATCACTTCGAACACTCCTCCGAGAGAATCCCCGTCTTTTCCTGTCCTGGCCACGAGATCTTCCCACTTGGACTGGTCAGATTCCCCGCCTATGGATAAAACACTGCTTTTAATTCTTATGCCGAATTCCGACAGAAATTTCTTGAATACGGCGCCCGCAGCCACCCTTGATGCGGTCTCTCTGGCGCTTGCGCGTTCGAGTATGTTCCTGAGATCCGATTGGTTATATTTTTTCGAGCCCGCAAGGTCAGCGTGCCCGGGCCGTAACTTTGTCATGATCTCAGGACGTTCTTTGGAGTCTATATTATCTATTACTAGGCAAATCGGGCTGCCTATGGTCTTGCCGCCGCGGACCCCGGAAAGTATCCTGGCCTTGTCCTTTTCAAGTTTCATGCGTTCCGACCTGCCGATGCCTCCCTGTCTCCGCTCCAATTCTGAATTTATGAAAGCTTCGTCTATCTGAAGGTTGGAGACCATGCCCTCAATTATCGCTACAAGGGCCTGGCCGTGTGATTCTCCGGCGGTTAAAAATCGCAGCATAATGGAAGATTATATCACGCCTTTATTTTGTTAACAACTTGAGAGATTATATCTTGGGGAGTTGAAGCCCCCGCTGTTATGCCGATATTATACTTGCCGACAAGCCATTCCTTGTCGAGTTCTGATGCGTCCTGTATCTGGAAGGTGGGCACCCCTGTTTCCGCACAAAGTTCTCTCAATCTTTTCGTATTCGCGCTGCGGCTGTCTCCCAGGACAAGCATGATATCCGATCTTTTCGCCAGTTCAACGGCTGAGTTCTGTCTTCTGAACGTGGCTCCGCAGATCGTATTGTGCACCAAAAGGTCCCGAACCTTTGTCTTTATCTTTTCTACGATAGCATTGAAATTATCGGCCGACTGGGTGGTCTGTGCGACAAGGGCGATCTTTCCTTGAAACTCCTGCCCGTCGAGATCGGCCGCCCGCTCTACTATTATCGCGTTGTTCTCTCCCGCCCATCCGGTTATGCCTTTGACCTCGGTGTGGTTCTTATCCCCCACTATCACTACCCTATAACCCGCTTCGGCAAGATCATGCGCTATCTTCTGGGCTTTCTTTACCCAAGCGCAGGTTGTATCCACCACCTCAACGCATTTTTTCCTGGCCTCTTCATATATATCGGGACCGACCCCGTGCGCGGATATTATAAGCGCGCACTTCTGTCCGGAAGGTATCTCGGAGATGTCTTTTATCATCCTTACCCCGAGGGACTGGAGCTTTTCTATCACGAATGAATTGTGGACAAGATACCCCAGGACATATACAGGAATGTTCTTTTTTGAGGTTTCAAGCGCTATATTGTAGGCTTTTTCCACGCCCGAACAGAATCCTGCGTGTTGAGCTATTTGGATGTTCATATCTTCTGCCCTTCAGCGATCAATCTCCCCTTATCCCTTCGGACCTCATCCGCTGAACAGCCTCTTTTATCCTGGATTCATCTGCGGTTATGCAGAATCTGACGTATCCTTCCCCGCTTTCTCCGTAACCGCTGCCGGGGACAACAAGCAAACCGCATTTTTCAAGCAGTTTTCCGCAGAAGGAAGCGCTTGTTTCTCCCTTTGGAACGGGGGCCCATACATAAAAAGTGGATCTGGTGTGATCCAATCTCCAGCCTAAAGAATTGAGCCCGTCAACAAGAGCTTTCATCCTTTTTTCGTATATGTCATTCATCGCCTTTGTGAACTCGGAAGGGCCGTTTAACGCATCGATGGCGGCATTTTGTATGGCCTTAAAAGCTCCGGAATCGACGTTGGTCTTGATTATCGCAAGAGCTTTTATAATGTCTTTATTGCCCACAGCCATCCCTATTCTCCACCCTGTCATATTAAAAGTTTTGGAAAGAGAATGGAATTCCACGGCGATATCTTTTGCTCCCGGTACCTGCAAAATACTTTCAGCCCTGTAATCGCCGAAACAAACTTCGGAATAAGCAAGATCAGAACACAAAACGATATCGTTTTTTTTGCAGAACTTAACGGCTTTTTCCAAAAACGCCCTTGGAGCTATTGCCGAAGTGGGATTGTTCGGATAGTTTATGAACATGAGCTTGGCTTTTTTCAAGGTTGCGGCATCTGCCATATCCAGATCCGGCAAAAATCCGTTCTCTTTTGTAAGCGGCATCATATACGGGGTGCCGCCGGCAAGTATCGTACATACCTTATATACGGGATATGAAGGATCCGGCACGAGACTGACATCGCCCGGATCTATCAGGGCAAATATCATGTGAGCAATACCTTCTTTTGACCCGATCAGCGACATTACTTCGTTATCCGGGTTTAGGTCGACATCAAATCTTTTTTTGTACCATTTGGCAACGGCCGTTTTAAAGTCTTTTGTACCTTCGTATGGAGGGTAATTATGCGTGGATGCATCGTCCAAAGCTCTTTTCATGCTATCGATTATATATTTTGGCGTGGGCTGGTCCGGATCGCCTATGCTAAGATCGATCAGATCTACCCCGCGCTCTATTGCAGCAGCTTTTTTCTTGTCTATTTCGGCAAAAAGATATTTGGGGGTTTTGGATATCCTGTTGTTAGGTTTCATAGTAAGAATTATACATTATGCGTGACTGCATGGCAAAGCAACACATTTATTCTTTGGGAAAGGCGCAAATAAGCTCATAAGGAAGGAACATGACATCGTTAAGACATGCTCCGTCAGGAAAGATCCTTAGCATCTGCACCACGGCGCCGAAATCACGATAAGATTTGGCCTCCGGCACAGAAAGTCCAAATACATCGAATACATCCCTTGTGTTTTGGGAGCTCAGATCCAGTTCTTTTTTGCCTGACGAGAAAAAAAGTACCCGTTTAAGATCGCATTCCTCATCGAAGAACGAGGCGGCTCTTTGGAGATTTTGAATATTGTCGTAAGCCGAATATTCTACTTGAAAAACATTCCCGGCCGAGGCCCTTAATCCGTAGATCGCGGAAAAATTGTCGGAATAGAACTTTAGGGCCATTTGCGCGCTTGAGGAGCTTATATCTGCGGATGCGATCTTGCAGACATCGAACCCCTTCAGCATAAGAACATTCCTTTCCCCCAGATAGACCGGAAAAACGAACGTTCCGCTTTCGGGATTTGCGCTGAGAACGTTTACGGAAGAAGGTCTTTGCCCGTCGTACATAAAATTCCCCTGTACTCGGACACATTCACGGATAGTCCTTGGCGCTCCAAAGTTAGTATACCTTATCCGGTTTATCACTTTAGGGCTTCGTCCATAGCGCAAAAAATAACAGAGAGACGAGCGGGGCTTATCTTGGAGAACAAAGACCGCCTTGAAAGAAGCCTTTCGG
>CALFCX010000039.1 GCA_937950635.1 uncultured bacterium | reverse complement strand
TCAGGGGATTATTCGGCAGCCGCGGCGTACACTTTATTTTTCGGGCCAATGGCCATTAATATGGCCAGACAGCGGATATTGCCGACGATAAAGAATGCGGGACGTTCTGTCGCTTCTCATATTGACAGCATAAGGGGCCGAACGCCTTTTATTTCACATATCCAGGTAATTGATGCTCTGTATCAGGATCCCGAATTCCTATCGACGGAGTTAGAGCACCTCGAGTCTAAATATCCGGAATTGAGAGGCAGATTGGGCGGCTGGCTGAGATCATGCCGCGCCGCCGGACGTGCAGTGGACGGGATGCCGGTCGTCAAGAACGCTTTGCTAAATCCGATAGATCTGGCTGCTTCCAACAGATGGGCTGTAAGAGTGATAGAAGCTTTTGGTAGGAAAACTGGACATCCTGTTCAGCGTTTCAGGAACAATATTGCCGGACGGCTGATCGATAACCCGCAAATAGGCACCGCTCCGGTAATGACGCATCCGCAGATAATCGCAAGCGGCTTGATGAATCCGTCCAGCGACGTGATCGTATCTCTGGCAACTCCTACCAGGATCGCGCGATTTACCCAGGAAGAAGTCAGGCAGATATTGGAGGGAGAGCGCACAGCTAGACAGGTCCTTGAGTCAAAAGGATTTAATCCGTCAAAGATAGAGGCGGGGATCCTTGATTCGATACCCGACAATTTAAGGGCCGGAGCTTCCGATATCCCCCTTAAATTCAGACAGAGGGCGGTAAGGATATCCGGTCTCGATGCCATGAAGATAATAGCCGACCCGGCCAATAATGCGAATGTTGCGGCTGCTCTTGGAGTGCTTGAAACAACACCTGCCGAAAGAGCGCAGATCGTAAGGGAGCTCAGGAGTCAATATAGATTCCAAACAAGCGGAGCTATCGTCAGCATGCTTCCACAGGGCGGGCCTCAATTGGCGGTAGAGCTGGCTAACGGCGCCAGAAGTATAGACGAATTATTTGCCGATGACGTGCTTGACGGTTTGCGTGCGGATAGGGGCGGGGATCCCATGTTCCGGGGGACGAACGATCAAATAAGAAAACGGCTTGCCGATATGCTTGATAACCCCATGAGAGTTGACGAGATAAGGGCAAGGATAACTCATGGAGAAGCTCAAATGGCCGGCCGTCAGACTTTGTGGATGCGCAGACTGTCCCATGCCGCGCAGAACCCGCACGCGACACAAATGATCAGAATAGTTGATTCCGGTATTTCTTTGAACGAAGTATCTCTTGAAATGCACAATTCCAACCTGCTCAGCTCTATAGCTTCATGCTGCGACCCCCGGAATCTTAATCCCGAGAACCTGCTTTCTCCTTTTGCCAGTTTCGACGGCCCCTTGTTCAGAAAGACGCTGGATGACGTGTATTCTACGGGTTCAAACAGCTCCGTCCTTCGTTCCGTTGCAGAGGGGATGGATGACAGAATGGCAAGACAGCTTGATGACTCATTGAACGCTAAAGATATGCCCGCACATTTTAAGAGATATTTTGAGGCTATCGAAGATCCCATAGAGAGAAGGGCCAAAATGCTGCTTTCCGGCTGGCTGCAGTCTAACATTGTCGGCGACTATGCCAGGACTTTTCAGCCGGGGACCATCAGAAGACTAGTTCTCAGCAATCCTGTGCAGTCGGTGATAAGAAGGTTCAGGACGCAGGGAAGGATACTTGAAGCCGCAGGGGATGCCGCCGTTGAATTGACCAGAGTGGTGCACAGGGCGCCGGCCGTCAATCCGCCGGTAAGCGAAAGGCCTATTGCCGAACCCGCGCTTGCCAGACAAAGACTGGGGAGCAGCCCGGATGGGAAGACTGTATCCGCACGACAAGGAAGCTCATTGCCTGCTCCGGAGAATAACAGGCATGCCTTCGGCTCCAGCTTGAAATCGGATTTCGTAACATCTGTGTTATTGTCCGGAGCGTTCAATACTGCCGCATATTTTGGAGGCCACTCAACTGCCGGAGAAGCCGTAAAAGGCACTGCCGCCGGGACCGGGATAGGTGTTGCGTGGGGAGTGGTACAAAGGCAGGCTTTGAGAAGAGGGCTGTCGCCGGTAAAATCTTTTGGGGCTGCCGGAGCCGTCATAGATGGAGGGCTAAAATTATATGATAATTGGGACCGTGTAACAAGCGGAGAATTTTGGACAACGGTGAGAGGGCTGGGCAATACAGCTTTAGGTGGATTTAACGGAGCCATGGGCGGAGTGACTTTCTGCCTGTCCAGCGGGACAGGATATGGGATGGTCGTCGCGATTCCGGCGTCTATAGCCACAACATACGGTCTAGAGATGGGCGAAGATTGGATAGCCAAAAGACAATGGTTTGACGGATGGCGCAGCATGAGCCAGTTCTTTGATGATAAAGAGATCGCAGGATTGTTCGGTGATAATAATGTAAACGTTGAATATACAAATCCCGCGCGGAATGATGACATAACCAGGACTTTTGCGGGATCTGTCCTTCTGGAAGAGCTCGGGCAGCTCCTTACGTACGAATCCGAACGTTCCGGTCAGGAATTATTGGATAATTTGAACAGTCCTGATGCTTCAATAAGGGCCGAAGCCGAGATCGCGATGAAATGTCAGGAATTCAGGCTGCTTTTGTCGGAAAGCGGAATAAAATCCATAAAAGTCGACGCTTCAAGCGACCTCAATTCCATGTTGATGGATCAAATACTGAAAGCATCGATGTCAATATCACAGAATATGAGGCCTAACGGAGTTTTGGTCGAAGTATCCGCCCCGACCATACATTCTTTTGAATCAGGCAAAATAGGTTCTTATCATATAACGTTCAGAGATGCTGTGTCAGGCAGGGTCTTGACGGACCATTCGGCCCAGAACAAACCGTTCGAGTTCGACTTCCAGATCCTTATAGAAGGCGACCCTATCGCCACGGTCAATCATTTCATGTTCGAAGCGCAAAAGGGGAATGTCGCTTTGATAGACATGCTTTCTCCTCAGGCACATTTTTCGATAAGATTCGGAGAGATCGGCAACTATCCAAAGATAGATCAGGCGGTAAGATATATACTCGGACGCGCGGATGAAGAAGCTCCGTCCGACAACCCGTACAGTAAGCAGGCTGAAACGGATCTGCCGGGAGCTTTGCGACGTTTTCTCGACAGCAGAAGAAGTGCTGGTCCTCAAGCAAGCTATTTTGACAGTGCGAACAACAGACTGGGAACACGGGCCGATGCGCTTTCGGCAGGTGATGCTTATGAATTGCTTAGGATGGTCGTTTCGGAAGAACAGCTCAAGACTGAAGTTCAAAAATTTGTTCCTTCCGACAGATCCCAGATCGTATTCACTATAGGCAATCTGAGCCAGATAATGACGCATTTGGCGCATATTGATGCTTCCAGAGGTTCTGGTACCATATCATATTCGGAAAAAGTTTTTGACCCGGATGTCCTCCAGATACAAGGGGCCCTCCATATTCTGGATGTCCTTCCAAAGGACCAGGTCACCGGTATTTTTAACGAAGCTACAAAAGCAGCTTTGGAAAGCATAAATATACAATACCCAATCTCAAAATATTCAATGGAGCAGCTGATATCTTGTGTAGACAAAGTACAATATGCGGATCCCAATGTTCCGCAGGGTTGGAGAAAAGTTGGTATGGGACAAACTGATACTGATTTATTCGGCAATATTCCTGACCCTGTAGAAGTAGCAAGCGTTCCTGAAATGAGAGCGGCCCCTGAAAAAGGCGTCATGGCTTCAGTATTGCCTAATATTCCTCTTATAGGCAGATGGTTCCAGGATGAGCCGACCCTCGCTCAGATGATGGAAGAACAGGATGCAAGGATAGTGAGCGTTTCTCCAAGAGATGAATTTGGCGCGCGGCTCAGGGCTTTGGGCGTGAAAGAACTTATACTGCCTCGAGGCTTCAGGATGAACAGGGGTATTGAGCAAGCGATTCTCGCTCTTGTGACCGAGTACGGATACCATAACAGCGAGATATCCGTCGAGGACCTAAAAGACCCTAAAGAATCCTTGGCCAGGATAAAGATAAGTTCGGATGCCGGTGTTGCCGAATGGATAGTAAGGTACGGCGAAGCCATGGTCGGTCCTCATGAGGTCGGCACCTGGGCCAAACTGGCCGGTTCTGACGGATATCTTGCAAGAGAACTGAACTCTGAAAGATACAGGGAATATCTCTCTCGCTGAATATTTTCTCTGAAATTTTTTGAAGCATCTCCCGATATAGAAACGAAATGAATATAATTTCTGCCGTTTTTCCTCGTATACCTATCCGTCAGAACTCGATGCTTCCGACGATACACGACGGGGACAGGGTTTTGGCCGTGCCTTCCGGCTTTGCCAGGCTTAACAGAGGATCTGTCGTTATTTTTAAAGATCATTTCGGCGACAGGTCGATAAAAAGGATCATAGGATTGCCGGGGGAGACAATAAAGATAGAATTCGGGACATTGTACGCTAATATGAGAAAGGTCGGCTCCGTCGGCCCGTTCGCATGCGAGAATTTCGGTCCCGTACATATGCCTGAGCATACATGGTTCCTCATCGGGGATAATTGCAACGACAGTGTGGACAGCAGGTCTTTTGGCCCAGTGCACGCCAGAGATATATTATATAAAGCGCTTTTTGTGTACAAGCCTCTGCGGCATTTTAAATTCCTTTCCTGATCAAAAATCGCTCTTTTGCCTCAACCAACCATTTATGTTATTATATTAGTCTCTATGGAAGACCTTATATCCATAAGCGACCTGTCTTCTGCTCAGATAGAAGAGATATTCCGCCTGGCGTCGGAGCTTAAAAAAGAGCCCCTCGGGGATGACCTGCGCGGCAAGACCGTCGCCATGATATTCGAAAAACCATCCACAAGAACAAGAGTATCTTTTGAGACAGGGGTTTACCAGCTTGGCGGGCATGCGGTACTGCTGAGCGATGCGACCGTGCAGCTTGGGAAGCGCGAGACCATAGCGGACGTTGCCAGAACGCTTTCGAGATATGTCAATGGCATAGTCATCCGTACTTTTGAGCATGAAAGAGTGCTTGAACTGGCGAAATACTCTTCCGTTCCGGTGATAAACGCGCTTAGCGATCATTCCCATCCGTGCCAGGCGCTTGCCGATGTTTTCACGCTGATCGAAAAAAAAGGCAATATCAAAGGGCTCAAGCTTGTATTCATGGGCGACGGCAATAATGTGGCCCGTTCGTTGAACGCGCTGTGCAAAGTTGCGGGGATGAACTTTCTTCTCTGCTGTCCCAAAGGTTATGAAATGGAGAACTGTGAAATATCGCATGACCCGGCCGCAGCCGTTAAAGATGCGGATGTGGTCTATACAGATGTATGGACCTCGATGGGCCAGGAGAAAGAAACAAAAAAAAGACTGAAAGATTTTGCGAAATACCAGGTGAACGCCGGTCTTATGGAAAGAACAGGAAAAGAAACTCTTGTTATGCATTGCCTTCCGGCTCACAGAGGCGAAGAGATAACCGATGATGTCATAGACGGACCGGACTCGATCGTGTTTGATCAGGCGGAGAACCGCCTTCACGCGCAGAAAGCCGTGATGTCCATGCTGATGGGGTAGCCCCCTCTGTATCTCCCCCTTGACAGGGGAAGAGAGGGACAAAGGAAAGGGTCTTTCCCTTTCAAGGGAAAGATGTCGCGAAGCGACAGAAAGGGTTAAATGAAGCAGATAAACAAGATAGTCCTGGCGTATTCGGGGGGATTGGACACCTCCATAATGATCAAATGGCTGAAAGATAAGTATAACTGCGAAGTTGTAGCTTATGCCGCCGATGTCGGCCAGGCCGAAGAGCTTTCCGGGCTTAAACAAAAAGCGCTCAAGACGGGAGCCTCAAAGATATATATAGAAGACCTCCGCGAGGAATTCGCAAAAGATTATATATTCCGCATGCTTAAGGCCGGTGCTGTATATGAAGAGCAATATTTACTGGGGACCTCAATAGCGCGGCCTCTCATCGCGAAACGCCAGGTAGAGATAGCAAAGAAAGAAAAAGCCGACGCCGTGGCGCACGGAGCCACCGGCAAAGGGAATGATCAGGTGCGTTTTGAACTGACGTTCATGTCGCTTGCACCGGAACTAGAGATCATAGCGCCGTGGCGGGAATGGGATTTGAGATCCCGTACGGAAGAGATCGATTATGCCAAACGGCATAAGATCCCCGTGACCATAACAAAACAAAAGCCTTATTCGAT
>CALFCX010000038.1 GCA_937950635.1 uncultured bacterium | reverse complement strand
AAGCAGCAAAGCCGGTGATCGTGGCAAGCCAGATGCTGGAATCGATGGTATCGAGCCCGCTGCCTACAAGGGCGGAATCAAGCGATGCTGCGAACGCGATACTTGACGGTGCGGACGCGGTCATGCTTTCGGAAGAGACGGCCAGCGGCAAATATCCGGTGGAGTCCATTGCTATGATGACCAGGATAATAGAAAGAGCCGAAGATATAGACAGCGAAAGGGTCTCACACCTCGAAAAAAGTGATATCAGACAAAATACCGCTTTTGCAGTATCTCATGCCGCGGTGCATATATGCGAGGACATAAACGCAAAAGCGATAATAACCTTTACAAGCTCAGGTTCCACGGCCCTTATGGCCTCAAAGTGGAGATCAAAAGCGCCCATAATCGCGTCAGTGACAACCGAAAAGGCCGTAAGGCGTGTTTCCTTGTACTGGGGAGTAAAATATATAATAACCGACAAATGCAAGACTACCGACGAAATGGTGGACCATGTCGAAAAGGCTGTTGTCGCGAAAAAACTCCTTAAAAAAGGCGATCTGGTGGTCATCACAGCAGGTGTGCCGATAGGTGTGCCGGGCACTACAAACCTTATCAAGGTCCATAAGATAAGCTAATAAGCTATCAATCCAGGATCTGGCTTGTTCTCGCAACATTCACAAAATGCGCTATCCTGTCTGACAACCTCGGAAACGCTCTTGATATTGAAGGTGAGTTGAATCCTCCCATGCCATTTTTTACCGCAAATTCATGTCCAACCAGCATAAGCGCGGTATTTATCAGTTCTGGATCGAAAGACCATGGAACATCTATCCAGTCCTGTGTCAGGTTGTTGACATCCATTCCGCTTATATAAGGCAGTCCGGCTTGTTGGCTCAGGGACCTTATCCTTGCAGTCTGATCTTCGGTATTCCTGTTGGGCATGCCGGAAATAGCGTCAAAACCAAGCCTTTGCATAAGTTCCACATGTTCGTCCAGATAAGCATCTTCGGTACCAAGGTAAGGATATACAAGCAGGCTTCCTTCTTCTCTTGCAATGGCGCTTAAGTATTCAAGAGGCGGACATTCTATCTCTGAGGGCATTACATACGCCGGTTTATCCCTCTGCAGCAGTCTGCTCCTCAGCATTCCGGTGGCGGCGATATATCTTGAATAAGCGGTCTCCGCGCTTAACAGCGCCTGTTCTTCTTTGGTTGTAATTATTCCCCACCAGGAGCCGATCCTGTCAAAGATGCCGGCAAAGTCGCCTTTTGCATCCGTATGAAGAAGGTCGAACAAAGCATCGGTAATATGGCGGTCCAAAACATTATCGCCCTGGGTCCTTGTTGCCAGGATATCCTCGAAATTCAGGCGTTCGGCGGTTTTTCCTTCAAGAAGCTGGTTGAGCTTTTCAACTACCTGTCTGTATCTTTCCGTCTTATCTGCGCGTGCCAAGGCGAGGAACTGGTTTTGGCCGGGAACAACTCCGTGAAACACTATATAAGCTTCACCCGGATTCCCCGGAGAATTTATGACCGTTTTTGAAAGGTCCACATCGCCGCACATCATTTTATCCCTGACCAGGGCGCGCATCTCATATCCGCATGTCGAAAGAACCCCAAGAGTGTCGCATGCGGCTCTAAACTCCCCGAACCCTCTGACAGAATAATGGTCCACTATGCCGGTAACTTGTAAGTTGTTGGCGGCAGAGAATACCGCAAGAGCGGATGCCGAGCCCGGTCCCCATGATTCCCATGAATGGAAATGGTTTCCCATGGGCCTGTTGCCTTCGGAACGCACGGCAGCGCCTTTCAGAACCCGGGACATATTGGACACCGCCTGAAGCCTGTACGACAATTCAGGGGAATAGAGCCTTTTTATCTCGGTCGCAGGTAAAGTCGGGACTATGTGTTTAGGTATGAATCTCCCGGCAGCCATTCCCGGGATCGTAAGATTAGTAGTATATGCCATTTTCCTATTGTCCTCCCGCCGCGAGCTGTTGTCTGTATCTTTCAAAATCAGAACCCAATAAGGCAAGACGCTCTTCCCTGGGAAGAGCATAATCGATCTTGTTAAGATCTTTTCCCCTGCTTGCCGCGATCGTCATCATAGCGACCAGTGTCTTTGCCGCTTCTTCCACCAGGTGGGTCCTGTCAAAAGCTTCCAGCGCATTACCTCCTACGGTGAACAGCCCGTGGTTGCCCATGAGCACCGCATTATTGGCCCTTATATTGGACGCGATGACTTTTGCCAGGTTGTCACTCGCCGGACCTACGTACGCAAAAGAAGGTATAGGGCTGTCTGTCTTCAGGACCGCCACAAAATCGGGCGTGAACGGAAGCATATCCTGTCCCAGCGTAGCAAAAGCTGTAGCATAGGTCGGATGCGTATGGCAAACAAAACTCACGTCCGGCCTGGTCATGTAAGTGGCCAGATGCATGGGTTTCTCGCAGCTTGGTTTTAAGACTTTTTCTCCGGCGACCGGAATGACTTCGCCTGTCTTGAGGTCTATAAGAGGGCACTGATCAGGTGTCAGGGTGGCCGCCCTGAAGCCTGAAGCTTTAAGCGCGACTATACCGTCCTTTACGCCGCTCCAGTTTCCGCCCATGCCGACAACGAGGTCCCTTTCCGCGCTCATGCGGGCCATAGTGCAGACGCCGTCGCGGACGTGGGCCAGA